>CAYLTU010000013.1:0-36310 GCA_964386465.1 uncultured Rhodospirillaceae bacterium | reverse complement strand
CAAACCGGCGATCGCTTCCGGTCCGGCCGGCGCCGCTGTCGCGGTTGCCGTAGCGGCCGGCGCCGCTGTCGCGGTTGCCGTAGCGACCGGCGCGTCGCCGCCGATCGCATAGGCCGGCTTGTCGAGCATTTTAGGATGGTAGGTGAGAGTGGCGATAAAGCCGGCGGTCATCGCGATTAATCCCGCCAGAATGACCGAACCGACGATCTTGTTAATCAATAGCGGATCACCATTCATGCCCTATTCCCCCGGTTTCAAAACGCTGTCTCCAGCGCCGAACGCTCCTTGGCCATTGTGCGAAAAACACGCACGCCGCCTCATGTAAGCGGTATAATCACAGTCAACGTGAAATGCAAATATCGCCGGTAACGGTAACCGGTATTTGCACCGCCACCTCTTTGTCCACGCTCCAAACCGCCGGTACCGCATGACGCTTCCCCGCAATCCCATCGTCCTCATCCCGGCGCGCCTCGAATCCACCCGGCTGCCCGGAAAGCCGCTCGCGGACATTCACGGATTACCGATGATCGTTCATGTCTTGAATCGCGCCCGGGAAGCCGATATCGGACCGGTTCTCATTGCGGCGGCGAACACGGAAATCGTAAATGTGGTGCAGGATGCAGGGGGCGAAGCCGTATTGACGGACCCGGAACATCCCACCGGCTCCGACCGTATATTCGAAGCGCTGACCCTTTACGATCCGGACGGCAAACACGATGCCGTCGTCAACATTCAAGGCGATCTGCCGACAATCGACCCCGAAATCGTTCGAGTGGCATTCGCGATGCTCGCCGATCCCGATGTCGACATCGCGACTCTTGGAGCCGAAATATTCGACGAAGCGGAGCGAACGGACCCCAACGTTCCAAGGGCTATTACCTCCATCAAGGAGACTGATTCGGTTGGCCGCGCGCTCTATTTCACGCGCGGCGCCGCGCCCTGGGGCGAAGGACCGCACTATCATCACATTGGTTTGTACGCCTATCGCCGTGCGGCGCTCGAAAGGTTCGTCGCCCTACCGCGCGGTGTCCTGGAACAGCGCGAACAGCTGGAGCAGTTGCGCGCGTTGGAAGCCGGCATGCGGATCGATATTGCGCGCGTTGACACCGTACCGCTCGGTGTCGATACTCCCGCCGAATTGGCCCGGGCGCGGGAGATTCTGGCGCCTTAACAAGTTGAAATGGCACGTTTATGGCGACAGACAGCGATAACCTCATCGCCTATCAGGGGCAGCCCGGCGCGAATTCGGATATGGCCTGCCGCGCCGTCCATCCGGATATGGAGCCGCTGCCCTGTCCTTCCTTCGAGGACGTATTCGCCGCCGTCCGGGGCAACGAAGCACGGCTGGCGATGATTCCGATCGAAAATTCCGCCGCGGGACGGGTCGCCGATATCCACCATCTGCTGCCTGAATCCGAATTGCATATCATCGCCGAGCATTTTCAACCGGTTCACCACCATCTGCTAGGCGTAAAAGGGGCGACGATCGAAGACCTCAAGATCGTCAGCAGTCACCATCAGGCGCTGTCGCAGTGCCGCGAAACGATCCGGACGCTGGGATTGGAGCCGCAGGTCCATGCCGACACCGCCGGCGCGGCGATGGATCTGGCCGCGCAGCCAGACCCGACACACGGCGCGATCGCGTCGGATTTGGCGGCGGAGATCTACGATCTCGACATCCTGCACCGCAATATGGAAGACCACACGCACAATACGACGCGGTTCATCATCATGGCGCGGGAGCCCAAGGACCCGAATCCCGACAACGGACCGATCATGACCTCTTTCGTCTTCCAGGTCCGCAATGTCCCGGCGGCGCTCTACAAGGCGATGGGCGGCTTCGCCACGAACGGCGTCAATATGACCAAGCTCGAATCCTACATGGTCAATGGCGAGTTCTCCGCGACACAGTTCTATGCGGATATCGAGGGACACCCGAGCCAGAACAATGTCAGGCTGGCCCTGGAAGAGCTGGGCTTCTTCAGCCGGGCGGTGAAGGTGCTCGGCGTTTATCCGGCGAACCGCGCCGGTATCGACGATTAGCACGGTCGATCAGGACAAGCGCGAACGTCTTCAGCAACAGGGGCTGATGTGTTTTGTCGCCGGCATCGTGTGCTTCGTGGTCGGCGCTACCCTTGTGACGGCGAACTACGATCTGCCCGAATTCGCCCGGTCGATCGGCCAGATCGTCTTCGCGACTTGGCCGGTACTGACATTGGCGGCTGCGTATTTGCGATGGCGGGGCGGCGGCGGCAAGGATTGGCTGTTGTGGACAGCTCTTGCGGTCGTGCTCATCCCGGCTGCGATGGTCGGGCTGTTGGGCCGTTAGCCCATATATCTCACAGTTATTGGGGCCTAACGCTTCATCCAATCCTCGATCAGACGGCGCGAGATCGAATCGCTGCGCGGCAGCCGGAAGGCGCTGTTTTCCGGCGATGCCAACAGATCGTCGCGCGAGAACCATGCCGCGCCCTCAAGCTCGTCCAAATCGACTTTGAGCTTCGTATCCTTGGCACGCGCGTTGAAGCCCAGCATGATCGAAGACGGGAACGGCCAGGGTTGCGAGGAATGATAGTCGATGTCGGTGATTTCGACCCCGACCTCCTCGAATATCTCCCGCGCCACGGCGTCCTCGAGGCTTTCTCCCTGTTCCACGAAGCCCGCAAGGACCGAATGCTGTCCCGGCGGCCAGTTCTTTTGCCGGCCGAGGATAAGGCGGTCGCCGCCATCGTGGATCAGCATGATGACGGCCGGGTCGAGCCGCGGGAAATGTTCGGCACCGCAGTCGGCATTGGTGCATTTGCGCATATGCCCGGAATCCCGGCTGACGCTGGCACTGCCGCAGACGCCGCAATACTGGTGCCGCACATGCCATTGGATCGTCGCCCGCGCATAGACGAGCAATCCGCCTTCCTGATGCCCCAGCAACTGTCCGATTCCGCGCATATCGCGAAACTGGCCATGTTCCGTCAGTGGCGGGTCTTCATGGGCGGAGAAATCGGCGGCAAAGTGCGCGACCTCTTCGATCAAGCCCAGAAACACGACCGACCCCGCGCCCATCAGCAATCCGCGGCTGGCTTCCACGGAGACGCCGGCCGGCGGATCCCCCGGCAATACGAGGTTCTGAGTGCGCCAGATCGGCACTATTCGCGCGGTCCGGTCCTCGATTTGCCGCCGTATCCAATCTTCGTCGGAGCGTAGATGTGCGGCGCGGTCGATGCCGCTGGACGCGTAGAAGTTTGGCGTTTTCATGGAGGCGAGACTGCCATGCGGCGAAAATTCGTGCAATCGATGCCCGACTCCCCTCTTGCCGTGACCGGGCTGAGTCCTGATATACTCAAATTGGAAGGCTGGCGTGCGGACGAGGCCCTCGCCAACCCGGTCAGATCCGGAAGGAAGCAGCCGTAACGAGTTCGCCGCGGGTCGCGAGTCCAGTCTTCCACTTTGATCCAGAGGGCCAGACCTCGAACGCGGCGGCGAGCATTTCCTGACTATTATGAGCGACAGTTCAAATTCCACCGGATACCGCGTTCTTGCGCGCAAGTACCGGCCGCGTGGGTTCGACGAACTGATCGGCCAGGAAGCGCTGGTACGCACTCTGTCGAATGCCATCGCCGCCAGCCGCGTCGCCCATGCCTTCGTCCTGACCGGCGTCCGCGGCGTCGGCAAGACGACGACGGCCCGCATTATCGCCCGCGCGCTCAACTGTATCGGCGCCGACGGCGGGGGCGGCCCGACGATCGATCCTTGCGGAGTCTGCGAGCACTGCGTATCGATCGCCGAAGACCGGCATGTCGATGTCATCGAAATGGACGCCGCCAGCCGTACCGGCATCGACGATATCCGGGAACTGATCGAAGGGGTCCGCTACAAGCCGGTTTCCGCCCGCTACAAGGTCTACATCATCGACGAGGTTCACATGCTGTCGCGGCAAGCTTTCAACGGCCTGCTGAAGACGCTGGAGGAACCGCCCGATCACGTCATCTTCGTTTTCGCGACCACGGAAATCCGCAAGGTGCCGGTCACCGTGCTGTCGCGCTGCCAGCGTTTCGACCTGCGCCGGATCGACCAGGATAAGCTGGCCGACCATTTCCGCATGGTCTCGGCCAAGGAAACGGTCGAGATCGAGGACGAAGCCGTGGAAATCATTGCGCGCGCGGCGGACGGATCGGTTCGGGACGGGTTGTCGCTGCTCGACCAGGCGATCGCATTGTCCGGCGGCACGGTTTCCGCCCAGCAGGTGCGCGATATGCTCGGCCTCGCCAATCGGGGCGCCGTCTTCGACCTATTCCACGCCGTCGTCTCGGGCGAGATCGCCGGCGCGCTCGATCAATTCCGGGCGATGTACCGCGACGGCGTCGATCCGATCGTCGTGTTGCAGGATTTGCTGGAACTGACCCACTGGTTGACCCGGGTCAAGATCGCGCCGGATCTGGTCAAGGAGCCGGGGGTTCCCGAGGAAGAGCGCGTGCGCGGCGCGAAAATGGCGCAAGATCTTAACATGCCCGTACTGACGCGGTGCTGGCAGATGCTGCTCAAGGGCCTTGGCGAAGCGCAAATCGCGCCGGTCCCGCTCGCGGCCGGCGAAATGGTACTGGTCCGGCTAGCCTACGCCGCCGATCTGCCACCGCCCGCCGACCTGGTCCGGCAGCTGCGCGAAGACGGCACGGCCGCCGCCGCCTCACCGGCGGCAGCGCAGCCGCCCCAGCCTCAAGCCGTGGCTCCGCCGCATCAGCAAACGGGCGGGCCCAGCGCGGCGCTGGAACAGGAAACGGCGCCCGACCCCGAACCCTATACGGACACGGAACCGGTCACCGAAGCGATCGCGGCGCCCGTCGGCGAAATTCGATCTTTCAAGGATGTCGTTGCGCTGTTCGAGGAAAAGCGCGAGGGCATCCTGACGACGCACCTGTTCAAGGATATCCATCTGGTTCGATTTGCACCCGGCCACATCGAGTTCCGGCCCGGCGAGCACGCGCCTCGCGACCTCGCCAACCGGGTCGGGCGCCTGCTATCCGATTGGACGCAGAACCGCTGGATCGTGAGTGTTTCCGATGCCGTCGGCGAAACCACGCTTGCCGAACAGGCCCAGGAAGAAGAAAAACAACGCATGGCGGAAGCCGACCGGCATCCGCTCGTCAGTGCCGTCAAGGAAGTGTTTCCCGGCGCAAAAGTCACCAAAGTGACCGACCGGGCGTCCGGTAACACGGACGATAGTTAAGGAGCATCGCGCGATGAAGAATCTCGGCCAACTTATGAAACAGGCGCAGGAAATGCAGTCGAAAATGGCTGAGATGCAGCAGCGCCTCGTCGATGTCGAGATCTCGGGCAGCGCCGCCGCCGGGATGGTCACGGTCGTACTGAACGGCAAGGGCGAGATGCGCAAGGTGAAGATCGACCCCTCCCTGATCGTCCCCGAGGACGCGGAAGTCCTGGAGGATTTGATCGTCGCCGCGCAGAACGACGCTCGGGCCAAGGTCGACGCCCATATGCAGGAAGAGACATCGAAGATGATGGGCGGCGTCGAATTGCCCCCCGGTTTCAAGATGCCGTTCTAACCAGACACCCATGCAGGAAATCGAACGCCTGATTCAGCTGCTGGCGCGGCTGCCGGGACTGGGACCGCGCTCGGCGCGGCGCGCGGCTCTGCAGCTGATCAAAAAATCCGACACGATGATGGAACCCCTGGCGCGGGCGCTCGCCGAGGCCGCCGCGGCCATCCAAACCTGCACCGATTGCGGCAGTATCGATACGAAGAATCCCTGTGCAATCTGCACCGATCCGGAGCGCGACGTAACACAGCTCTGCATCGTCGAGGAGGTTGCCGATCTGTGGGCCATCGAGCGGACCGGGAGTTTTCCGGGGCGCTATCACGTGCTGGGCGGACGCCTGTCGGCGCTCGACGGTATCGGCCCGGAAGACCTCAACATCGTCTCGCTCGTCGCCCGGGTCGCGGCGCAGGACGTGAAGGAAGTCATCTTGGCGACCAATCTGACGGTCGACGGCCAGACGACGGCGCACTATCTGACCGAACGACTCGAACCGACAGGCGTCAAGGTGACCCGACTGGCGCACGGCGTGCCGGTCGGCGGCGAATTGGATTATCTTGACGACGGCACACTGACAGCGGCGTTGCGCGCGCGGCGAACGCTTTAGAAGCGTCACCGTGAAACCCTCCGGTCGCCGCTATTCGGCCATAATAGGTAGGTTAGATCGCCTATTTGAAAATCCCTGGGGAGAGTATTCTTGCGCATCCGATACTTGACCGCCGCCTTGATTGCCGCAGCCGCATTCCCGGCACTGGCGGCCGATCCCGTCACCACGCCCGAAGACCAGACCGGGCTGACGCTCACGGTCTACCAACAGAACATCGCCCTGGTCCGCGAACAGCGCCGCATCGCGCTGCCCGATGGACGCAGCCGTCTGGCGGTGGTCGGCGTGCCCTCCGCATTGATGCCGGAAACGGTCCTTGCGGAAGGCGCGACGGCGGATCGCATCCGGGTGCTGGGGCAGGTCTATGAATCGGCCCTGCTGACGCCGGAAGCACTGTTGCGCGCCGCCGTCGGCGGCACGGTCCAGGTTGTCACGACCCATCCGGAGACCGGTGCCGAAAGTTTTGCCGTCGCAGACGTTCTGCGCGCGCAGGGCCGCGAGGCCTTGCTGCGGCTTGACGGCCGCATTCGGACCATGGATGTCCGGCGCATCGCGTTCGACCGGGCGCCGTCCAACCTGCGCGCCCGTCCGACCCTCGTTCTCGACATCGCAAGCGCGGGCGCCGGCCCGGAAGACCTCACCCTCAGCTACCTGACCGGCGGGCTCAATTGGAAGACGGACTATGTGGCGCGGCTATCCGAGGACGAGAAAACGATCCGGTTGGCCGGCTGGGTGACCTTGACCAACGGAACGGAAACCGTGTTCGAGGACGCGCGGTTGCGCGTCATCGCCGGCACAATCAGCCGCGCCAGCCAGCCCCCGCGGCCACGGTTCGCAGCGAAAGGGATGAGGGCCGAGGCGAGCCGCGCGGCAGACCTGCCGGCGAGTTCAGCGATGTCCGACCTGCGTGTGTTCGACTTCCCCGAGGCGGTCACGATCCGCGCCAAGGAGAAGCGACAACTGGCCTTGCTGACGGCGTCTGCGGTGAAGGTTAAAAAACAGTACCGCCTCGGCGGTACCAATTCGCATTTCGGCAGTCTTCGCCGCGGTATCCAGCGCACCAACCCAACCGTCCGTTACCGCATCGAAAACAAGGCGGACAACGGTCTCGGCCGTGCCTTGCCAAGCGGTACGGTCCGGCTTTACTTGCCGTCCGAGGGCGGCGATCTGCTGCGCGGCGAGGACAGGATCCGCTATACGCCGGTCGGCGAGAAGCTGACCCTGACGATGGGCCTTGCCGCCGACATCACCAGCGAGCGCAGGCAGACGGATTTCCGGCGCGACGGCCTGCCCAAGAATGTCGTCGAGACGGCGCACCGGATCGTGTTGCGGAACGCCAAGGATGAGCCGGTCACGGTCGATGTGGTCGAACAAATCCCCGGCGATTGGCGGATGCTGGAAGAGTCCCAGCCGCATCGCAAACGGTCTGCCGCCCAAGCCGACTGGAAGATCACCGTCCCCGCCGGCGGACAAGCGGAACTGACCTACCGCGTCAGAACCCGATTCTGAACCACACGCGCGTTGCGCGTTAAAGCGTTCCATGCTCCAAATACGCGGATAACGGCGGGCGCCGGGAATTTGGAGGATGAGTTTGAGTTACAACGGTCGCAAAGTCCTGGTCACCGGTGCCGATGGCTTCATCGGCTCCCACCTGACCGAGGCGCTCGCTGCCGAGGGCGCGAAGGTGACCGCGCTCGCGCAATACAACGCCTTCGGTCTGAATGGCTGGCTCGATGAGGCGCCGGATAAAGTGCTGTCGGCAGTCGAAATCCGCCGCGGGGACATACGCGACGCCGGCTTCATGCGCGGTTTGCTCGAAGGACAGGATGTCGTCTTTCATCTGGCGGCGCTGATCGCCATTCCCCATTCCTATGACGCGCCGCAAAGCTATGTCGACGTGAATGTCACCGGCACGCTGAATGTGCTGGAAGCGGCTCGGCTGCATGGCGTTGGTCGCATGATTCAGACCTCCACGAGCGAAGTCTACGGAACCGCCCTGCGCAAACCGATCGACGAGGACCATCCGCTGCAGGGGCAATCGCCCTATTCGGCCAGCAAGATCGCCGCGGACATGATGGCCGAAGCCTTTGTGCGCTCCTTTTCGCTGCCGGTCGTCACATTGCGACCGTTCAACACGTTTGGCCCACGGCAGAGCGAGCGGGCCGTGCTGTCGACAATGATCCGGCAGGCCCTCGACCCCGACTGCGATGAAATCAGGCTAGGCGATCTGGGCCCGACGCGCGACTTCAACTATGTCGGCAATACGGTCGATGCGTTCCTCGCCGCCGGCGACGGCGAGAGCCTCGACTATGGCCAACCCTACAATGCAGGGACCGGTGTCGAGGTCTCGATCGGCGACATGGTCGAGCGGGTACAGGCGGCTACCGGCACCAACAAACCGGTGGTGCGGGACGATGCCCGGTTGCGGCCGGAGGGCTCGGAAGTCCGCGCCCTGGTCGCGGATTATTCGCGGCTGCAAGCCGCCTGCGGCTGGACACCGGTTATCGATCTCGACGACGGCGTCGCTCGGACCGTCGAATGGTGGCGCGGCCGCATCGAGTCCGGCCGGATCAGGCGGTCTGCCGACTACCTGACCTGACGGGGACACGCGCGCCTTACCGGTGTTATCCTGACGCGCGCAACAGCGGAGGAGATCGCATCATGTCCGCCAAACCCACGCTCGATTCCGCGCGCAAGACAAGCAACGAACCGGTATTCGGCCGCCCGAAGCGCATGGCGCCGGAGATGGTCGGTTCGCCAACACAACGCGGATGATATTTCATCCGACGGATGAAAATCCGACCTTGCCCAAAGCCGGTATCCTGACCGAAGGCGACATGGTCTATAATGGAAGACCCGCATTTCGAGTACGAGAGGCATACGGAGAATGGCTGCCGGATCCGTTTCGTTCAGTATCTCGGGCCGAACGCCGGCGGTCAGCCGATCTATGAAGGTCGCTTCAACCAGGCCGAAACACCGGACATCGAGCAGCAGGACCTGACCATTAGCCGAGCTTTCTATCAAAATTCGAGAACCCGGCGATCAAAACATTTTATTTTTCAACGGCTCGGCCTGTTCCTACATTCTCCCGAGCGTGCCCCCCTCTTAACAGCTGCGACGGAGTGAACCATGTGGCCGGACCGCCGACTTCTCGATCTGCTCAACATCGAAATCCCCATTGTCCAGGCGCCGATGGCCGGCGCCAATGGTTCGGCGATGGTCATCCAGGCCAGCGCTGCGGGCGGGCTGGGGTCGCTGCCTTGCGCGATGCTCGATGCCGACAAGATGCGCGCTGAACTGGGTGTGATCCGACAGCAGACGGCCAATGCCATCAACGTCAATTTCTTCTGCCACACCCCGCCCGAGCTCAATCCGGCGCGCGATGCCCACTGGAAAGCTCGGCTGGCCGAGTACTATGTCGAACTCGGTCTCGACCCGAATGCGTCCGCGCCGGCGGTGAACCGCGCGCCGTTCGACGACGCCATGTGCGCGATCGTGGAAGAAGTACGGCCGGAGGTCGTAAGCTTTCACTTCGGCCTGCCGGAAAAAGCGTTGCTTGACCGGGTCAAAGCGGCCGGCTGTGCCGTTCTCAGCTCGGCGACGACGGTAGACGAGGCGCGCTGGCTGGAAGATCGGGGCTGCGACGCGATCATCGCGCAGGGCTATGAGGCCGGCGGCCACCGCGGCATCTTCCTGACCGACCTGGTGAGCACGCAGGCGGGCACCATGGCCCTGGTACCGCAAGTCGTCGACGCGGTCTCGGTACCGGTCATCGCCGCCGGCGGAATTGCCGAAGGGCGCGGTATCGCGGCGGCGTTTGCGCTCGGCGCGTCCGGCGTGCAGATCGGCACCGCCTACCTGTTTACACCGGAATCGCTGGTTTCCGACATGCACCGCGCCGCGCTGCGGAACACAAAGGACGACCAAACGGCCCTGACCAACTTGTTTTCCGGACGGCCAGCGCGCGGAATCATGAATCGCGTCATGCGAGAAGTCGGCCCGATTTCGGATTCACCGTCTGCCTTCCCAACGGCTGGCGGCGCGTTAGCGCTGCTCAAGGCCAAGGCTGAAGCACAGGGTTCGACCGATTTCACGTCGCTGTGGTCCGGTCAGGCCGCATCCCTCGGCCGCGAGATGGGAGCCGCCGAATTGACGCGGCAATTGGCGGACGACGCCCTAGCGCGGCTGAGTTCAATCGCACCGACCGGCTGACCACCGCCGCAATGCAGCCGCGTCATCAATATCGATGAGCGTTTCCAGCAACGCGTGATCGAAGCGGGTACCGAGATTGGCGATCGTGTCGGCGAGCGCGTGACGGGTCGACCAGCGTACCGGACTGAACAATTCCGGGTGGGCGGGGCGGCGGCGCAGTCCGACCAGCCAGTAGCCGCCGTCGTCGGCTGGACCGAATACCGCATCGTGGCTGCCGAGCGCCTCGAAGGCGGCGGCGATAAGCCCCGGCATGACGTCCGGAATGTCGGAGCCGATGATGACAACCGGCCCCGGCGCGAAGCCGCGGATCGTCCGGTCCATCCGCCGGCCCAGATCGCCCGCGGGCTGCACCATGCGCCGCACGCCGCGGGGCCAGCGCGTGGGGCCGCCGGTCGTTGCCAGCCAGGCGTCCCATCTTGTGTCCGGTGCGAGGCGGCGAATGGTCTGTTCCAGCACAAGCCTCTGGAAACGGGCCGCCGCCACCATCCCGATGTCCGCCGCAAGGCGGCGCTTCGCGCGACCGAGCCGGGGCGCCCTCGCGAATATCACCAGATGATTCCTCATCCGTAGAGTTTCACAATCAATTTCGGCGAAAGGCCCAGTAAATACAGCGACAGGCAAAGGAAGTTGCGCAGCGAGCGCAACAGATAACCGTCCCTATGGTACCGTTCCGCCGAGGTAACCGCGTTGCGCGGCAGCCGGACGAGACGGCGGCGGCCGATGCGCCGGACGATGTCGACATCCTCCAGCAAAGGCATCGGCTTGTAGCCGCCAAGTTCCCGGTAGAAATCCCGCGAGATCAACAATGCCTGATCGCCATATGGCAGCCCGAATATCCAGATGCGCAACGCGACCAAACGCTCCAGCAGCTTCGCGCGTTTTCGTCTGTCGTCGAGTTTGAAGCGAAAATAACCCGCGCGGCGGTCATTCCCCTGGTCGTGCATGAAGCTCCAAACGGGCTCGTGCCAGCGTGGATCGAGGCTGGTGTCCGCGTGCAGGAACAGCAACCAGCGGCCGGTCGCGGTTTCGACCGCTGCCGCAAGCTGGTTTCCCCGGCCTCGCGGCGCATCGACGACATCCGCACCCGCGGCTTTCGCGATATCGAGGGTTTCGTCGGTCGAGCCGCCATCGGCGAAGATCACTTCATGCACCAGGTTCAGGGCATCGAATTCGGCGAGCGGCGGCAGGCTTCGCCGCAGCCCTTCGCTCGCGTTCAAAGTCGGGATGATGATGCTTAACTCGGCCATTCCTATTCCTTATCGCCCAAGCGCCAAACTCGGGCAACCGGCAAAACAACTTGCTTGTTCTCTTTTTGTTCTATACCCTTTTCGTACCATGGACACGCTAACGCCCAATCACGCGCGCAAAGGGCGCGGTGCCGCAAGCAACCGGACGGGCCGGTACGAGCTGCAGGAAAGAGCCCACGTGGACGACGGATGGGTGGGAGACGACGAAGAACCACCGCCGCTGCGCACCACCGTCGGCATCGACAGCGCGCGCAAGGCCATCGCCTATAACGACTCTCCGGACGTGCCCTTCGACCGGTCGGTCAATCCTTTCCGCGGCTGTGAGCATGGCTGTATCTACTGTTTTGCGCGGCCGACCCATGCCTATTACGGGTTTTCGCCGGGACTCGATTTCGAGACGCGCCTGTTCCAGAAGCCCGACGCCCCGGAACGGTTGGCCGAAGAGCTGCGCAAACCGAACTATCGGCCCGCGTTCGTCGCGCTGGGCGCCAATACCTACCCCTACCAGCCGATCGAACGGGATCTGCGTCTGACCCGCCGCGTCATCGAAGTGCTCACCGCGTTCCGCCATCCCTTCGCCATCGTCACGAAATCACCGCTGGTCACGCGCGATATCGACATCATCGCACCCATGGCGGAAGCGGGTATGGCGACCGTTTCGGTTTCGGTGACGACGCTCGACCGGGTGCTGGCGCGGCAACTGGAACCGCGCGCGCCGACACCGGCCAAGCGGCTGGCCGCGATCCGGACGCTGAGCGACGCGGGCATCCCGACCTGCGTCCTCGCCGCGCCGATGATCCCGGCCCTGAATGATTCGGAACTCGAATCGATCCTCGCCACCGCTCGGGTGGCCGGTGCGCGGTACGCCGATTACACTTTGCTGCGGCTGCCACTCGAGATCCGCGACCTGTTCGTCGAATGGCTCGAAGCGCACTATCCGGACCGCGCGCGCCATGTCATAACGCTGGTGCGCGACACGAGGGGCGGAGCCGACTACGATTCGAGCTGGGGCCAGCGGCGTACGGGTACCGGTATCTACGCCGATATGTTGCACAAGCGCTTCCTGTTGGCCCGGCGAAAGCTGGGCATGGACCGGCGCCCGCCCGCCCTCGATACCTCCCAGTTCAAACCGCCGCCAGCGAAAGGAGACCAGTTGAACCTTCTTTAGCGGCACCGCGAATCAGTTAGATTGTCGGGCATGGAAAGCAGCGTTGATCTGACGGGAATCGCTATTGTCGCGGGCGCGGCGACCTTGTGCGGCACGCTGCTCAGACATTTCGGCCAACCGGCCATCGTCGGCTACATCCTGGCCGGCGTGCTGCTTGGCCCCTCGGGTTTGGCGCTGATCAGCGACCGTGGACAAGTCGCCACGCTGGCCGAGCTGGGCGTCCTGATGCTGCTGTATTTCGTCGGCATGGAACTGTCGCTGCGCAGCTTCCGGCGCAGCTGGCGGATCGCCGTGTTCGCGGCCCTGTTACAGATCGTCGCCAGCGTCATAATTCTGCTGGCGTTTACCCGATTCTTCGACTGGCCGGCCTCGCACGCGGTCCTGTTCGGTTTCGTATTGGCGCTCAGCAGCACGGTCGTCGCCATCCGCATGCTCGAGGATATCGGCGAATTGCGGACGCGCGTCGGGCGCATCACCGTCGGGGTCCTGGTCGCGCAGGATTTGGCCGTCGCACCCATGCTGCTCGTCGTGGACAGCCTCGCCGGAGAAGCGTTCCAGTACTCCCTGATCTTTAAGATCATCCTGTCGATCGGATTGATGGCCGCCGCCACGCTCTACCTTAGCCGCCGGCGGCACATAAACCTGCCGCTCGTCTCGATCGCCGTGGGTAGCGTCGATTTGACGCCGGTCGCCGCGTTGACCTGGTGCTTCGGTTTCGCGGCGATCGCGGGCATCGTCGGCTTGTCGCCCGCCTTCGGGGCGTTCTTCGCAGGATTGCTGATCGGCAGCAGCGCGCAACGCCATGCCGTCGGCGAGACCGCAAGGCCGATCCAGAGCGTCCTGCTGATGGTGTTCTTCCTGTCTATCGGTCTGCTGATCGACCTGAACTTCCTGTGGGAGAATATCGGCCTGGTGCTGCTGCTGTGGCTCTTCATCGCGGTGTTCAAGACGGCGCTCAACACCGGCGTGCTGCGCTTCATGGGCGAACCCTGGCGGCGCGCCTTCCTGTCGAGTCTCATATTGGCGCAGATCGGCGAGTTCTCCTTCGTTCTCGGCGCGGCCGCGATCGACCGTCAGGTCATCGACGCCGATATTCACCGGCTGATCGTCGCGGTAACGGTCGTCTCGCTCATGACGAGCCCGCTCTGGCTCAACAACGCCCGCCGCGTGCAACACCGGGCCGCCCAGCATCCCGCTACGCTGGGCGCGCTGCTGCGCTTGGTCTATTTCCGCGAATGGCGCCTCACCCGTCGCGCCTCCGTCGCGCTCGCCGTGCTGGCTATCGCCGGGATCGAGAAAGTACAGACGATCTTCGAACGGATTGCAATTCGCCGGCGGAGACGGACCCCAGCGCCGCTGCCGCAACAGGAAGTCCTGCCGCCCCTGCCGCCGCCGGACGTGGAACCGGACTCGAAGCCGGACGCGCGCGATGCCTGATTTCGCGCTGGAACGATGCGCCGGCGGGATCGTCGCCGGGATCGACGAGGCCGGCCGCGGACCGTGGGCGGGACCGGTCGTCGCCGCGGCGGCAATCCTCGACCCGGATACGCTGCCTAAAGACGTGGCGAACCGGCTCGACGATTCCAAGAAACTTTCGCCCAAAATTCGTATCAGCCTGTTCGACGCCTTGAAGGCGGGCGCCCATTTGGGCGTCGGCATCGCCAGTGTGGAAGAAATCGACACGCACAACATTCTGGCGGCGACGATGCTGGCGATGTGCCGAGCCGTATCCGATCTGCCCATCCGTCCGGATCACGCGCTGGTCGACGGCAACCGGGCGCCCGACCTGCCCTGTCCCGTTCAGACGGTCGTCCGCGGCGACGGGCTTTCGCTTTCTATCGCCGCCGCCTCCATCGTCGCCAAGGTCACGCGGGACCGGATGATGGCATCCTTGGCCTTGGAACATCCCGGATACGGCTGGGAGCGGAACGCCGGTTACGGCACGAAAGCCCATCAAGAAGGCCTGGCGCGATTTGGCGTGACGATCCACCATCGCCGCAGTTTCAAACCTATAGCGGCTCAGCTGAAGTAAAACCACTACATCTTGTAGTTAATTTATTTAACGATTTTCAGTATTGACGCACGGAATCGGCTGAATCATGATCCGCGCATGAAGAAAAACAAAAAATCGTTACAAGATTTTCCTGTAAATCGGATTCTATTGGGCGACTCCATCGAAATAATGGAAAGTCTTCCGGCGGAATCCGTCGACGTAGTCTTTGCCGACCCGCCGTATAACTTACAATTGCCCGGTGAATTACACCGGCCGAATAATTCGCGGGTCGACGGCGTCGAGGAACAGTGGGACAGGTTCGACAGCTTCGCGGCTTACGATCGGTTTACCCAGGCGTGGCTTACCGCCGCGCGCCGGGTGCTGAAACCGAACGGGACCCTCTGGGTCATAGGGAGCTATCACAACATCTATCGCGTCGGCGCGGCGCTTCAGGACCTGTCCTACTGGATCCTCAACGATATCGTCTGGGTCAAGACCAACCCAATGCCGAACTTCCGCGGCAAACGCTTCACCAACGCGCACGAGACCCTGATCTGGTGTGCCAAATCGAAGGAAGCGCGGTACACCTTCAATTACGAAGCCATGAAGGCGCTGAACGAAGACCTGCAGATGCGCAGCGACTGGATCATGCCGCTCTGCACCGGCCACGAACGGCTGAAGAACGAACGGGGCGACAAGGCGCACCCGACCCAGAAGCCGGAAGCGATGCTGCACCGGGTTATCCTTGCGGCGAGCAGTCCCGGCGACGTCATCCTCGACCCCTTCTTCGGCACGGGAACGACCGGCGCGGTCGCCAAGCGCCTAGGGCGGAATTTCGTCGGCATCGAGCGCGAAAGCGAATATGCCGAGATCGCGGAAAAGCGCATTTCGAAGATCCGTACCGAGGTCGATACCAGCCTGCTCGAAACCCCGTCCAAGCGGCGTCAGCCGCGCATTCCTTTCGGCTGGCTCGTGGAACGCGGCCTGCTGTCCGCCGGCGACGTATTGACGAGCCCGTGCCGTCGCCATACCGCCAAAGTCCGAGCCGACGGCTCCGTCATTTCCGCGGACCATCGCGGCTCGATCCATCAGGTCGGCGCGGCGGTACAGGGCGCGCCGAGCTGCAACGGCTGGACCTACTGGTGCCTGGACGTGGAAGGCAAAGCGAAGCCGATCGATATCTTGCGCCAGAAACTCCGCGCCGAACTGCACTAACTCGAACTAAATCTCAACGCGGTACTTTGCGAGCTTGTCCTCGTCCAGGGTGATGCCGAGCCCGGGCCCGTCCGGAACCGGTATTTCGCCATCGACCGGGCGGATCGGGTTCTCGGCGATATCGTCCGCCAGCGCGCCGCTGACCCCGACGGCAAAGACACCCTCCATCACCGGCTCCGGCGACGACGCGCACATCTGCGCCACGGCCGAGGTCGCGACGCTCGTGCTCGGGTGATTGCCGGGATAGATGCGCATCCCCGACGCCTGCGCCAGCGCCCAGAGCTTGCGGATATAGTGTATGCCGCCATTCTTCGCCGTCTTGGTCTGAACCACCGTCGCGGCGCGCTTCTTGATGACATCCAGCAGGCTGTGGTCGGTGGATACCGACTCGTCGGCCATGATCGGCATATCGACGGCCCGGGCGAGCGCGGCCAGCCCGTCGACGTCCCAGATCGCCACCGGCTGTTCGGCCGCATCGATGTCGTAGGGCTGCAGCTTACGCAGCAAAGTCTGTGCCGCGTCGAAGTTCATACTCGCATTGGCGTCGACCCGCAGCACGATATCGTCCCCGAACCGGTCGCGCAGCGCCTTGGCGTTACGCAGGTCCGCCACGGGATCGATGCCGATCTTGAGCCCCAGATGGCGGAAGCCGCGATCGAAAAAGCCTTGCGCGGCCTCGACCAGCTCTTCGACCGTCGGTTTCATCGACAGGACGGCGCCGACCCGGACCGTGTCGCGGCACTTCCCGCCGAGCAGCGCGTGGATCGGGACATTGAGGAACTTTCCGACCAGATCGTATAGCGCATCGCCAATCGCGGCCTGCGCATAGAGCGAACCGTAAAGTGTTTGGTTCAAATCGTGCATGATCGCGTTGATCTGGAACGGCGACCGTCCGATCAGCAGCGGCGCGAACTGATCGTGGATCGAATGCATCAGGTTGGGCAGCAATTCGGCGCTGCCCTGCCGCCGCCACGCCTGCGTTTCGCCGATGCCGTAGACACCCTGATCGGTATGCACCCGGACGATCAGCAGTTCGAGGAAGTCGCGCTTCGCGGCGGCGATCTGGAAGGGCGAGCCGAACGGCAGGTGGAGCGGTATCGTCTCGATTTCGCGGATTTTCACCGACAGATCCGCGCCAAAATCGGTCCTCGTGACTTCGATATCCGTCATCATTCGGTCTCCCGGTCGGAATCAGGCGTAAATCCTAGACCATTTCGAATTGCGCCGCATGTGCGACGATTTTCTTCATCGCCGTCGGCAGTGCCTGATCGGCCAGACCGCCGATCGGACACCAGCGCGCCGCCGCCGGCGGGTCGCCTGCCGCAACGCCGGTGAGGACAGCGAGCTCCAGGCGGAAATGCGTGAAACCGTGCGTGACGAAGCCCGGCAACATATGCCAATTCCGGCCCGGCAGAGGTGCGGCCGCCTCGGCCTCGGCCTGGCCGATGAGCGGACCTTCACGCCATTCCGTGGAGGGAACCTCGATCATGCCGCCCAAAAGGCCCTTTTCCGGACGGCGGCGCAGCAGCACGGCGCCATCGTCGCGCTTCAGCCAGAACGCAACGCCACGGCGCAGGGGACGGACTTTCTTCGGCGCGCGACGCGGCAGTTCCGCGGCGATATCGCGGCCGGCGCATACATCCGACCAGGGACACAACAGGCATTTCGGGCTGCGCGGCGTACAGATCGTCGCGCCGAGATCCATGACCGCCTGAGCGTAGTCGCCAGGCCGCGCTTCCGGCGTCAAGGAATCGGCCAGATCGTACAGGATCGCCTTGCTCTCCGGCATCGGTTCGGTGATCCGAAACCGGCGCGCCATGACCCGCTCGACATTGCCGTCCACAACCGTCGCCCGCTTGCCGAAGGCGATCGCCGCGATCGCGGCGGCCGTGTAGCGCCCGATCCCCGGCAGCTCGCTCAACGCCGCCTCGGTTCCCGGGAAGCAGCCGCCATGGTCGCGGACGACGACGCCGGCGCAGCGATGCAGGTTGCGCGCCCGCGCGTAGTAGCCAAGCCCTTGCCAGGCATGCAACACATCGTCCAGCGTCGCCGCCTCGAGCGCCGCGACGTCCGGCCAGCGCGAGAGGAACCGGTTGAAATAGGGACCGACGGTAACGACGGTCGTCTGCTGCAGCATGATCTCGCTGAGCCACACATGATAGGGATCGGCCGTCTCGCCGGGCGGCGCACGCCACGGCATGGCGCGCCGGTTTCTGTCATACCATTCGAGAATCGCCGCCGCGGCAATGTCACTGGGTGTTTCCATGCGGCCTCACTATAGTGGATTCGGTTCGGACAGACAGGCGCGCGCGAAACGGTGGCAGGTCGCAAATCACAATCGCAGCGGTCGAAAGACGCGGAACGCACCGGCGGCATGCGGCCGGTCGCCGCTTCCCTGCCGAAAATCGCCGCCAAGGCGATCGGACGGCGCGGTTTCGCCGAAGCCGCGTTGATAACCGATTGGGATACGATCGTCGGAAAGGAACTGGCCCGCGTCTCGCAACCCGAGAAACTGGCCTTTTCACCGGGCGAACGTCGCAACGGCACCCTTCATATCCGGGTGCAGGGCGGCGTCGCCACGGAATTGCAACATCTGGAGCCCCTAGTCGTCGAGCGGATCAACAGTCATTTCGGATATGGCGCAATCGCCCGCCTGAAATTGACCCACGCACCGCTGCGGCAACCACCCCGGCGCCGCAGCGGCAAAACGGCTTCACGGATACAGTCCAGCCCCGAGCAGCGCGCCGCGCTAGACGAAGTTCTCGCCACCGTCGATGACCATGAGGTCAGGGAGGCATTGAACCGCCTTGGCGACGCCATCCTCGGCAGTGGGTCCGAAGTAAAAAAATCGTGAATTTATGTGCTGCTACGCCGCACTGGGCCGCCTTGATCCTGCCGCATTCGAACCTATACTCGCGGCCCATCGATTCGAATGGTAGGGAAACTGCAATGACTCGATTCTTCGCGACAATGGCTGCGGCTTTGCTCCTTGTTTTCACATCGGTCGCCGGCGCCGCGCCGCCCTCGGCCGAAGAAGCGCTCAAGGATCGCGTATTGGGCGACCCCAACGCGCCGATCGAGATCGTCGAGTATTCGTCGCTGACCTGTTCGCATTGTCGGCATTTCCACATTGATATCCTGCCGGATCTCAAGAAGAACTATCTCGATACCGGTCGTGCGAAATTGGTATATCGGGATTTCCCGTTCGACCAGCTCGGGCTCATGGCAGCCATAATGGCGCGCTGTGCGCCGCCATCACGCTATTTCCAGTTCCTCGATGTTTTGTTCCAGAATCAGGAAAAATGGGCCCAAAATGCGGATCCGATCAGGGCATTGACGCGAATCGGTTCGCTCGGCGGCCTCAGCGAAGCTGATTTCCGGGCCTGTACCGAGAACCGAACCATCGTCGATGGTGTTCTTCAGACCCGTTTAGAGGCCGGAAAACGTTACCAAGTTAACTCCACACCGTCTTTCATCATAAATGGCGAAAAACGCGTTGTCGGATCGCAGCCATATAAGGTATTCGACGATCTGTTGAAGAAATTGGAAAAATAGGCGTCAGTGCATTTCAGTCGGCTCCAGGTAACGGGTTTCAAATCCTTCGTCGACACCACCGAGCTTTTTATTGAGCCCGGAATGACCGGGGTCGTCGGACCCAATGGATGCGGAAAGTCCAACGTCGTCGAAGCGTTGCGCTGGGTGATGGGCGAAACCTCGCCGAAAAGCATGCGCGGCGGCGAGATGGAAGACGTCATCTTCGGCGGCACCACGACCCGGCCCTCCCGTAATATCGCTGAAGTCACGCTGCGGCTCGACAACGCGGACCGGAGTGCGCCCGCGGCGTTCAACGACACCGAAGAAATCGAAGTCAGCCGCAGGATCGAACGCGGTGCGGGATCGCAATACCGCGTTAACGGCAAGGACGTCCGCGCCCGGGACGTGCAGCTTTTGTTCGCCGACCTGGCAAGCGGCGCGCATTCCACGGCCATGGTCAGCCAAGGACGGATCGGCGCGCTGATCGGCGCCAAACCGACAGAGCGGCGGGTGCTGCTTGAAGAGGCCGCCGGAATCCGGGGCCTGCATTCACGGCGCCACGAGGCGGAGTTGCGGCTGCGCGCCGCGGAGACCAACCTCAGCCGTCTTGACGACGTTATCGAGGCGCTCGAAGGCCAGCATCAAGCGCTGCAGCGCCAGGCACGCCAGGCCAAACGTTATCGCCGGCTCTCGGAAAATATCCGCCGCCACGAAGCCGTACTGTTGCATCTGCGCTGGCGGCAGGCGACGGCGGCGCTTGATAAGGCCCGGATCCGGTTGCAGGACGCGGAATCGACCGTCGCGACACGTACGGAAGCCACGGGCGCCGCGGCCACTCGCCAGGCCGAGGCGGCTGCGTTGCTACCGGATCTGCGGCAAAAAGAAGCCGAAGCGGCGGCGGAGTTACAACGCCTCCTGATGGCGCGCAACGAATTGGAACGGGAAGAAGCCCGGATCGCCGAAGCGCAGGCCGAAGCGGAACGGCGGTTGAACCAGATTTCCGGCGATATCGAGCGGGAGCAATCGCTCGCAGCCGAAGCGAAAGCAGCGACCGAACGCCTTGAGACGGAGGCCTCCACTATCGACGCCGCCCTGGCGAACGAGACCGCGCGCGAAGAAGCCGCGCGTGCGGCGCTCGAGGAGGTCACCGCGCAGGTCGACGCCAAGGATCTCGAACGCAACGAATTGCTAGCCGCCGCGGCAGAAGCCGAAGCCAACCGCGCCACGTTGGAACGCCAGCGGGATCAGCTTCAGGAACGCATCGGGAAACTGAAGCGCCGCGCCGGCGAAATGGACGACGAACGGGTCGGTCTGGCCGCGGAAATCGCCGACGACTCCGACCTCGCCGAAATCCAGGCCGCCATCGAAGCGGCGGAAAAAACCGTCGCGGAAGCGCGCGAGGCATCGGAAGCCGCGGAAGCCTCACTCAAGGGCACGCAGCAAAAAGAGACGGATGCACGCACGCAAGCGCGCGAGATGGAAGCCGACCGGGAACGCCTCAGCGCCGAAATTCGCGCGCTGGCCGAACTCGTCGATCCCGACGAAGGCGATTTCTTCGCGCCCATGATCGAGTCGATCTCCGTCGATCCAGGTTACGAAGTGGCCCTTGGCGTCGCCTTAGGCGACGACATCGAAGCGCCGGTCGACACGGCGGCTCCGGTCTACTGGGCCATTTTGCCCGCTCTTTCGGTCCTGCAAGACCTACCGGACCGCGTGACGCCGCTGGCCAAGTTCGTCAAGGCCCCCCCGGCGCTGCACAGAAGACTGTCGCAGATCGGCGTCGTCGAAGACGATACGATTGGCGAAAGGCTGCACGCCGGCCTGAAGCCGGGGCAACGGATCGTCAGCAAGGACGGCGCGTTGTGGCGTTGGGACGGGTACCGCGTCTCCGCCGGGGCTCCGACACCGGCCGCGACCCGTCTTGGACAACGAAATCGCTTGAACGCGCTGCGCGAACGGCTCGAAGCGATGGACCCGGATTTCAAAGCCGCCCAACTCGCGCTCGAAGGCGCGCGGCGCGATCGGGAAGCCGCGGAAACGGTTGAGCGGGCCGCCCGCCAGTCGCAAAACGAGGCGTTTTCCAGCTTGAACGCGGCGCGCGCGGCCTATGGCGAGGTCTCCGGCGATGCCGCGGCGGCAAAATCGCGGCTCGCCGCTTTGGCCGACGCGGCGAACCAGGCGGCCTTCGATCTCAGCGAAGCCGAGTCGCAATGGAAATCGATATTGCGCGCAATCGAAGAATTGGAGAATCCCGACGACAAACGAGCCGTCATCGAAGGCCTGCGCGCGACCTTGGGCGAGTTGCGCGCCGACCAGTCGGAGAAGCGCAGCGCCTATGATCGCTTGCAGCGCGACTCGCAGGAGCGGGTAGCGCGGCGCAAAGCCATCTCGGAAGAGACGGGTACCTGGCGAACGCGGCTGACGGGCGCGACCAGCCGGCTCGCCGACCTTGAAGAACGCCGGACGGCCGCAGCGGAGAGATTGGCCGGTTTGGCGGCGCGTCCCGCGGAGATCGAAGAGCAACGCAGCGGCGTGCTGAGCGCGATCGCCACGTCAGAGGAAAAGCGCGGATTTGCCGCCGATGCGCTGGCGCAGGGTGAAACGGCGCAGAAGGAAGCCGACGCCGGCTTGCGGAACGCGGAAGGAAACCTCGCCGAAGCGCGCGAACAGCGGGTCCGCTGCGAGGCGCAGGTGGAACAGGCGGACAGTGACTGCGAGACGATCCGCGAACGCATCGCCGAGCGTCTGGAATGCGGTCCCGAATCGGTTCTGCGGGATGCGGGCATCCCCGACGACGAGGAACTGCCCGATGCGGAGACCGTCGAGGTAAAGATGGCCAAGCAGATCCGCGAACGGGACAATATGGGACCGGTCAATCTGCGTGCGGAGATCGAGGCGCAGGAACTGGAAACGCAGATCGAATCGATGCAAAGCGAGCGTGCCGACCTTGTCGCCGCGATCGCGAGACTGCGTCAAGGAATCGGCCAGCTCAACCGCGAAGGACGGGAACGGTTGCTGGCCGCGTTCGAAGAGGTGAACGGCCACTTCCAGGAATTGTTCGTCAAGCTGTTCGGCGGCGGCCGGGCCTACCTCACGCTGACGGAAGCCGACGATCCGCTCGAATCCGGTCTTGAGATCATGGCCAGCCCGCCGGGCAAGAAACTTCAGGTCATGTCGCTGCTGTCCGGCGGCGAACAGGCACTGACCGCGATTGCCCTTCTGTTTGGCGTTTTTCTGACCAACCCGGCGCCGATCTGCGTCCTGGATGAGGTCGATGCCCCGCTCGACGACGCGAATGTAGAGCGATTCTGCACGCTCCTCGGTGATATCGCCCATGCCGGCAATACCCGTTTTCTCATCATCACGCACCATCGAATCACCATGGCGCGGATGGACCGGCTGTTCGGCGTGACCATGGGCGAGCGCGGTGTGAGCCAGCTCGTTTCGGTCGATTTACAGCGTGCGCACGAACTTCGCGCAACCGCGTGATCTACCTTCTGTAACCCCCGGTTTTCTGCGACTTTCGACCGCATCCGGAGAGGCCGTTGCGGCTTGACTTCAAATTGGCTCAACAGTATGGTGCGCGCGCTTTCAGCATTGGCAGAAGCCAATCGGAGGGGCGAAACGCCATGGCCGAGGGTGAAAAACCAACCTCGCTGAAAGACCTGGACGAACGGCTGCGCGCCGCTCGAAATAGTCGGACCGGCACCGCCAAGGGGGATTCAGGCAAAGGAAGGGGAGAACAAGGCGGCTTGGGAACCGCTTTGCGCGTCGGGGTAGACCTGGTCGCTGCATTGGGTGTCGGGGTCGGAATTGGTCTTCTGCTGGATTATTGGCTCGGCACAAAGCCCTGGCTTCTAATCGTTTTCTTCCTGCTTGGAGCCGCCGCCGGTTTCCTGAACGTGTTTCGGGTGGCAAGCGGGTACGGTCTGGCCGCAGGGTACAAGAAGCCCGGCGACGAGGACGTGAAAGACAAGGACTGAACGAGGAACCGCAGTGGCAAGTCCGCTAGAACAATTCGAGATCCACCCGATCATTCCACTGCAAGTGGGCGGCGTCGACATTTCGTTTACGAACTCGTCGCTCTACATGGTGATCACGTTAGTGCTCATCGCCGGCTTCATGATGCTCGGCATGCGTCACCGGGCGCTCGTTCCCAATCGATTCCAATGCGCCGTCGAACTGTCCTACGAGTTCATCGCCAATCTATTGCGCGATACCATCGGCAACGAGGGGCGCAAGTACTTTCCGTTCGTTTTTACGGTCTTCATGTTCGTCCTGTTTGGCAATCTGCTGGGCATGACGCCCTACAGTTTCACATTCACCAGCCACATCGTCGTGACCTTTGGGCTGGCGATCGTCATCTTCATCGGCGTGACGATCCTGGGCTTCGCCAAACACGGAATACATTTCTTCAGCTTTTTCCTGCCGCCCGGTACCCCATTGCCGATGTGGCCGTTGCTGATTCCGATCGAGGTGATTTCCTACCTGTCGCGACCGATCAGCCTTTCCGTCCGGCTGTTCGCCAACATGCTGGCGGGTCATACGCTGCTCAAGGTCATCGCCGGGTTCATCGCCATGCTCGGCGTTTTCGGCATTGTGCCGTTCGCTTTCGTCGTCGTACTGACCGGCCTCGAAATACTGATTGCATTCCTGCAGGCCTACGTCTTCACGATCCTGACCTGCCTGTACATCAACGACGCGCTGCACCTGCATTGACGCGGCGCTTGGACCTAACACTCACACCCACAAAACGACACTTGTAGAGGGAACAAAAAAATGGAAGTCGAAGCTGCAAAACTTATCGGCGCCGGCCTTGCGGTGATCGGAATGATCGGTTCCGGAATCGGTATCGGTAACGTTTTCTCCTCCTTCATCGTCGCGGTCGGCCGCAATCCCGCGGCGCGCGACGAGGTCTTCACCATGACCATGCTCGGCTTCGCGCTGGTTGAAGCGATTGCGCTGTTCGCACTGGTTACCGCCCTTATTATCCTATTCGTATTTTAACCCTCGCCGAACGCGGGAGCTCTCATGCCGCAACTTGATCCATCGGTCTTCCCGACCCAGCTGTTCTGGTTGGTGCTGACCTTTGTCGCGCTCTACCTGATCCTCTCTAAGGTCGCGTTGCCGCGCGTGACCGAGGTCCGCCAATCGCGCCAGATGCGAATCGAAACCGATCTGGAGAAAGCAGAAGGGCTGAAGACGGAGGCCGAAACCGCGCTGACCGATTACGAGAAAACTATCGCCGAAGCGACCGCGAAGGCGCAGGAATCGGTCCGCGAAGAAGCCAGAAAGATGTCGGAAGATGCCGAACGGCAACGCGACGCGTTGTCGGCCAAGCTCGCCGATCAGTTGGCGGAAGCGGAAAGCCGTATTGCCGATGAAAAGGCCCGCGCCATTGACGATATCGGCATGATCGCCGGCGACCTAACACAAGCGGCGGCGAACCGCCTGGTCGGAAGCGATATCAGCCAGGACGAAGCCAACGCCGCGGTCGAGGCGGTGATGCGGGTGCACGCCTGATGGAATTCCTGTACAGCCCGACATTCTGGGCGGCGATCGCATTCTTCGTCTTTGTCGGCTTCGTTTTCAAACCGATCCGAAATGCTGCGGTAGGCGCCTTGGACGGCAAAATCGCCCAAATCCGCAACGAGATCAAGGAAGCGCAGCGCCTTCGCGAGGAAGCGCAGGCGACATTGGCGTCCTATCAGCTGAAACAGCGTGACGCCGCGCAGGAAGTCGAAGCGATGATGGACCAGGCGAAGTCGGAAGCGGACGCGCATCGCAAGGCCGCCGAGAGCGCCCTGGAAACCATGCTGAAGCGGCAGGAACAGTTGGCGACGGAGAAGATCGAGCAGGCCGAAGCCGCTGCCGTGCAGGAGATCCGGGACCGCGCCGTGACCGTCGCGCTCGCGGCGACCGTCAAACTGCTCGAAGAAAAACTGGCGGGCGGCTCGGGCGATGCACTGATCGACGACGCCATCAAATCGCTACCGGACCGCTTGCACTAAAAGAGCGCGACGATTGAAGACCTGACGAAGCCGCCGCAAGGCGGCTTTTTCGTTGAGCCCCATCCGCTCCCACACGTATGATCGCTGCGATGCCTTTCGTCTCACGAAACGAACAGGGCGCCATTACCGGCGTCTTTAACAAACCAACGCCGATCGCGCGGGAACAACTCGATCTCGACGATACGGAACTGCGCCGTTATCTCGAAGGAAGCGATTCCTCGGCACCCCACGATGCCTTGACCGCGAGCGACCGGGAAATGGCCCGCATCGTCGAGGATCTGATCGATGTTTTGATCGCGAAGAACGTGATCAATTTCACCGATTTCCCGCTCGAAGCGCAGCGGAAAATGCTGCGCCGCCAAAAATTACGGCGCGGCCTTTCGACTCTGAAAAACCTTGTCGGCGACGCGGACGACGATCTTCCGGTCTGACTAGTTTAGTCGGCCGCATCCCGGTACGCGTCCAGCGGCGGGCAGGCGCAGACGAAATTGCGGTCGCCGTAAACCTGGTCGATACGGCTCACGGGCGGCCAATATTTGTTGTGACGCAGCGCCGATACCGGGAAAGCGGCCTCCTCCCGCGAGTAGGGATGCGCCCAGCCATCGTTGACCACGTCGTCCAGGGTATGCGGCGCGTTGTGCAGCGGATTGTCCTCCGGATCGAACGCGCCGGAGGCGACGCGGCGCATCTCGCCATGGATGGCGATCATCGCGTCGCAGAACCGGTCGATCTCCTCTTTCGATTCGCTCTCCGTCGGTTCGATCATCAAGGTATCCGCGACGGGCCAGGACATGGTCGGTGCGTGAATGCCGAAATCGACCAGCCGCTTCGCGACGTCATCGATGCTGATACCGCCTTCCATCTGCCGCAGATCGACGATGCACTCATGGGCGACAAGACCGTTCGGACCGGTATAGAGAACCGGAAAATACGGGTCGAGCCGCCGCGCGATATAGTTCGCGTTCAGGATCGCCAGTTCCGTGGCCCGACGCAGCCCCGTCCCGCCCATCAAGGCGATATAGGCCCATGATATGGATAGGATGCTGGGGCTGCCCCACGGCGCGGCGGAGACTGCCCCGACGGCGCCTTCCGCGCCATTGCTCCGCATATGGTGCGTCGGCAAGAACGGTGTCAGATGCGCCCGCACGCCGATCGGCCCCATGCCGGGTCCGCCGCCGCCATGGGGGATGCAGAACGTCTTGTGCAAATTCATGTGGCTGACGTCGGCGCCGAAATCGGCCGGGTAACAGACACCCAGCATCGCGTTCAGATTGGCCCCGTCGAGATACACTTGCCCGCCATTGTCGTGCACGATCGCGCAGATATCGCGGATCGTTTCTTCGAATACGCCATGCGTCGAGGGATAAGTCACCATCAACGAGGCTAGCGCGTCCGCATTGGCTTCCGCTTTTGCGCGCAAGTCGCCGACATCGATGTTCCCCTGGTCATCGCAATCGACCACGACCACCTTGAGGCCCGCCATCACGGCGCTGGCGGGGTTGGTGCCGTGCGCGGAGCTGGGAATCAGGCAGACGTCGCGCCCGCCTTCGCCGCGGCTTTCGTGATAGGCCCGGATCACCAGCAGGCCGGCATATTCGCCTTGCGATCCGGCGTTGGGCTGGAAGGAGACCGCATCGAAACCGGTCGCCTTACAGAGCATCCGTTCCAGATCGTCGACCAAGGCATCGTATCCGACCATCTGATCGCGCGGCGCGAAGGGATGGATGCGGCCGAATTCGGGCCAGGTGACCGCTTCCATTTCAGTCGTCGCGTTCAGCTTCATCGTACACGATCCGAGCGGGATCATCGACCGGTTCAAGGCGATATCCTTATCCTGCAAGCGCTTGAGATAGCGCAACATCTCGGTCTCTGAATGGTAAAGATTGAAGGTTGGATGCGTCAGAAAGGGGGTCGAACGCTGCAGCGCTTCAGGGATGCCGCCTGCCGCCGCGTCACCGAACGAACCGTCACCGCCGAAGATGCGCAGCACGGCCGCCAGATCGTCGCCCGTAGAGGTTTCGTCGAAGGAAAGTCCGACCGTATCGCCGTCGATCCGGCGGAAGTTGTACCCATCGGCGCACGCCTTCGCGATCAGCGCGTCCGCGCCGCCCGGTATCCAAACGCGAATCGTATCGAACCAGCTTTGATTTTCGACTTCGATGCCAAGGTCGCGCAGGCCGCGCACCGCCAAGCCGGCCAGCAGGTTGACCCTTTTGCCGATCGTCGTGAGCCGTTCCGGTCCGTGATACACCGCGTAGAGCCCGGCCATGACGGCCAGCAGGACCTGTGCGGTGCAAATGTTGCTGGTCGCCTTTTCGCGGCGGATATGCTGTTCGCGGGTCTGCAGCGCGAGCCGCAGGGCAGGACGTCCCACCTGGTCGATCGAAACGCCGACCAGACGACCCGGCACGGAACGCCGGTAGGCTTCGCGCGTCGCCATGAAGGCTGCGTGCGGCCCGCCGCAGCCCATCGGCACGCCGAACCGCTGCGCGCTGCCGACGACGACGTCCGCGCCCCACTCGCCAGGCGGTTTGAGCAAGGTCAGGGCCAGCAGATCCGTCGCGACGGTGACGAGGGCGCCGGACTCATGCGCTGCTTCGACGATGGCCGCATAGTCTTCCACGCGGCCGTCACTGGCCGGGTATTGCAGCAAGATCCCATAGGGGTCGGCGGCCGCGAGATCCGCGTGGACATCACCGACAATGAGATTGATGCCAAGCGGCTCCGCCCGGGTGCGCAACACGTCGATGGTCTGCGGGTGGCAGGCGTCGGAGGCGAAAAATACATCGCTTTTCTTCTTGCCGACCCGACGACACAACGTCATCGCCTCGGCCGCCGCCGTCGCTTCGTCGAGCAGCGACGCATTGGCCATTTCCATGCCGGTCAGATCCATCACCATGGTCTGGAAATTGAGCAGCGCCTCAAGCCGGCCTTGCGATATCTCCGGCTGATAGGGGGTGTAGGCAGTGTACCAGCCGGGATTCTCCAAAACCTTGCGCAGAATGACGCCGGGCGTGAAGCAATCGTAGTACCCCATGCCGATCATCGAACGCTGAATCTTGTTCATGTCCGCCATGCCACGTAGGGCATTCAACACATCTTCTTCGCGCCGGCCCGGTGGCAGGTCGAGAGGAGTATCGGATTGCAATCCGACGGGAACGGCCTGATCGATCAGCCGTTCCAGCGTTTCGGCTCCGACAGTCTGCAACATCGACTCGATATCAGCATCCCTTGGCCCGATATGCCGGGACACGAAATCGTCTGTCTGTTCGAGATGTGACAACGCGCTGCGACTGCCGGACATCCGCTTCTCCCGATCTAGTGGGTCAGAGTTTCGCGACAAACGCCTTATAGGCATCGGCGTCCATAAGATTATCGAGCTCGCCCGGTTCGGAAATTGCGAGCGTAAACAGCCACCCTTCGCCTTGGGCGTCCTGGTTGACGATCGCGGGTTCGGCATCCAGGGCATCGTTCACTTCGCCGACTTCGCCGGAAATGGGCGCGTAAATGTCGCTTGCCGCCTTGACCGATTCGATCACCGCCGCATCGTCGCCCTGCGCCAACTCCGCACCGGATTCGGGCAGGTCGACGAATACGATGTCGCCCAGCTGCTCCTGCGCGTATTCGGTGATGCCGACCGTCGCGACATCGCCATTCACTCGTACCCATTCGTGATCTTCGGTAAACTTGACCTCACTCATTCCGCCTCTCCTTTCAGCCCCTGTAGTAATTCTGCGGTACAAACGGTAACGCCGTGACCGTTGCCGGAAGCATCTTACCGCGCACTTCCAGCAATACCGGCGTACCGGCTTCCGTGAATTCGCGCACGGCGTAGCCCATCGAAACGGGGCCGCCGACGGTCGGGCCGAACCCGCCGCTCGTGACCGTGCCAATCTCATTGCCCTGTGAACTCAAAATTCGCGTCCCTTCGCGCGCCGGCGCGCGCCCGTCCGGCTTGAGGCCAATCCGTTTGCGCGGCGCGCCCGACGCGACTTGATCGAGAATCACCGCATCCCCCGGAAAACCGCCTTCGGCGCGCCGACGCTTGCCGATCGACCATTGCAGGCCGGCTTCGATCGGAGTCGTCTTCTCGTCGATATCGTGGCCGTAAAGGCACAGGCCGGATTCGAGCCGCAACGAATCCCGCGCGCCCAACCCGATCGGCGCCACCTCGGATTCCGCGAGCAGTGCCTCGGCGATCGACCCGGCCTCGCCGGCCGGCGCGGATATCTCGAAACCATCCTCGCCCGTGTAGCCGCAGCGCCCGACGTTGCAAGAGACACCTCGAAGCTCAATCTCGATCGAGGACATGAACTTCATCTTCTCGACCGCCGGCGCGAACCGCGCCAGCACGGCCGCCGCGGCAGGGCCCTGCAATGCGATCAGCGCCCTTTCTTCAAGCACATCGATCGCGATCTCCGAAGGCAGGCCAGCGCGCAGCAACTCGATATCGGCTTCCTTGCACGCCGCGTTCACGACGACGAAGAGCGCGTCCTCGCCCTTCGTCACCATCAGGTCGTCGAGGATGCCGCCGGAAGCGTTGGTGAACTGGGTGTAGCGGGTGCGGCCCATTGCAAGACCCTGAATATCGCCGGGAACGAGCACTTCCAGAGCCGCCGCCGCGCCGGTGCCGCGCAGATAAAGTTGTCCCATATGGGACACATCGAATAAACCGGCGGCGGCGCGCGTGTGCAGATGTTCCTTCAGGACACCATCGGAAAACTGCACCGGCATATCATAGCCGGCAAACGGAGTCATTTTCGCCCCACGGCTCAGATGCAGGTCGTGAAGCGGCGTCCGTTTCAGCGACGCTCCGTCAGTCCCACTCATCACCGGTCCTCCAACATCGCGTATTGACGGCAGCGGCCCCCATTTGCATGAAGCCACTGCCCCGCTCTGTCTTCGAACCTGAGAGGTTGACCGGATAAATATCCGGCTTTCACCTTCGGTGAGCCACCGGCGAGCCGGTGCCTGCTTTCCAGAGTGCCCTCGCCCTGCGGTCCTTTTGCCTGAGAGATTCCGGGGGGGTTGCTCCTTCGGCGCGGATACCTGAACCGGTATCCACCTCTCCCACAGGGTTCAACGGTGCGTTCGGTAGAAGCTAACGCGCCCGCAGGGAATGTCAACCGGGAGCCCATCCGCGCAAGACTTGCGGCCTAATACGCTACTTCCGCTTGTTCCGGTTGAACGCCAGCTCTTGTTCCGACAATTCGAGGCCGAGAAAGATGGAAAAGCCGTCGGTCTGAGCGCCGCGTTGTAGCGGTATTTTGAGGTCGAGGACGTCTTCGAAGAAAATTGTCTTCCGATTCGAGAAAGGTGCGGTCGTTTCGAAAGGCTGTCTGACCAGCACGTTACGGTTCAGATCGGTGATCGCCACGAAATACTTGATCTTGGCCTTATCGGTTTTTGTCGCCGGGCCCCGCCGTGTTCCGATGCGAACGTTGAGATCGACCAGCAATTCGTCGCCATCGAGAAAACACTGTCCGCCGACACCATCGACCCAGGCCTCGATTAGAACATCCGTGGCGTCGCGGCCAGGCCCCGGTTTAAAGCGAACGAACTCACCAAGGTCCTGCAGCACTTCGACACCGGGGCACGCGACCTGCTCTTCGGCTTCTTTCGAACACGCCGAAAAAACCAGCGACGCAACGAGCAGAAGCGGCAACCTGTAGATTTTCCGCATCACGGCGTTAGCGGGATCAAAGAGCCTTATGCGCCCCATCGCAAAGCGGCGGATTGGCCGAACGTTTGCAACCGCAGAAAAATATATTCTTGGTTCGCTTCGCGGTGTATTCCAGCGGAGACATGCCCGTCCCCTTATGGGCCCCGTCGCAAAGGGGCTGCTTCTTGCTAAGACCGCAAGTACACCACCAGTAGCTTTCGCCTTCCGTAACGGCTTTCTCGTAAGGGGCTTTTTGCGCGACAACCGGTTCCGTCATGGCTGCTTTCTTCCTTTTCCTGGATGTACTAATTTCGCGTCGAAACGCTGCAAGTCTTTAGAGGCAGAGCCATCGGCGGCACATCATTCTGAAATGGATTTATGGTCGCCTCGCAACTAAGCGTCAAGAGCGCGGACCAGAACCTATCGGCCCGAACATGCCGCGGACCGACATTGAATTATTAGGAAAGCACGCATGGCGGTTTATACCGAAGTCAGTGACGAAGAATTAATCGACTTCGTCGACGCATACGGTATCGGTGACGTCGTATCCTTCAAGGGTATCGCAGAGGGTGTCGAAAACTCGAACTACCTGCTGCAGACAACCACGGGCGCGTACATACTGACTTTGTACGAAAAGCGCGTGCGTGAAACCGATCTCCCCTACTTCCTCGGCTTCATGGAGCACCTCGCAACGCAGGGGATCAACTGCCCGACGCCGCTGCATGCTCAAGACGGCGCCGCATTGCGTACGCTATGTGGGCGCCCCGCCGCGATCATTACCTTCCTGGAAGGGATGTGGCCGCGGCGTATCCAACCATTTCATTGCGCCGAGCTCGGCACCGCGCTGGCGCAGTTACATATGGCCGGTGCGTCGTTCGACATGCACCGCAAGAACGATCTTTCGGTATCCGACTGGCGCCCGCTCTACAATTCCTGCGCCGGTCGCGCCCATGAGGTTTCGCAAACGCTTCCGGACATCGTCGCACCGGAAATCGACTATCTCGAAGCGAATTGGCCCGCCGACCTGCCGTCCGGCGTCTGTCACGCCGATCTTTTTCCGGACAATGTCTTTTTTCTCGGCGAATCGCTGTCGGGGATGATCGACTTTTACTTCGCCTGCAACGACTTCTTCGCCTACGACCTTGGTATCTGCATGAATGCGTGGTGCTTCGAGCGTGACGGCAGTTTCAATGTCACCAAAGCGCGCCTGATGCTGTCCAATTACCGCAAGATCCGTCCCTTCTCCGATGCCGAGCTGCAAGCGCTGCCCCTGTTGGCGCGCGGCAGCGCGATCCGTTTCCTGCTGACGCGGCTGTACGATTGGCTCAATCATCCGGAAGGCGCGCTGGTCAAGCCGAAGAACCCGCTGGAATATCTCGGTATTTTGCAATTCCACCAGAAAGTGCGCGAACCCGGCGCATACGGGCTCGAATAATGGCGCAAGGGGGAACGGTCGAAATCTTTACAGACGGCGCGTGCAGCGGCAATCCCGGCCCAGGCGGTTGGGGGGCCGTGCTGCGCTATCAGGGAGTCGAAAAAGAACTGCAGGGCGGCGAACCGGAGACGACGAACAATCGTATGGAGATGCTCGCCGCGATCCATGCATTGGAGATCATGAAACGCCCGGTCCGGGCGGTTATCCACACCGACAGCACCTATCTGCGCGACGGCATCACGAAATGGATCCACGCCTGGAAGAAGCGCGGCTGGAAAACGGCCGGCAAGAAGCCGGTGAAAAACGTCGATCTATGGCAGCGTCTGGAAGCGGCGGTCGACCGGCACGACGTCGAATGGCGCTGGGTTAAAGGCCACGCCGGTCACCCGGAAAACGAACGCGCCGACGCGCTTGCTCGCGAGGGTATACCGAACGGCGACGCATCAGTCTGATATCGCTTTAGGTCATGAGTCCATGACCTAGTGTGATGATTCTGAAGTTCGTCGCATTGAATGCGACGAAATTTGGGATCTGAATCACACTAGAATCAAATAGTTAGTGTGCTGATTCACGCGAAATTCAATCCCATGAATTTCACGATCAGGACACTAGACCGGATCAGGATTGATGCAGTGCATCAATCCTGTGAATCCGCTCGATATTGATAGATAGAGCAAAGAAACAGGACTAATGACAATCGCCAAAGGCGATTCCCATCAATCCTGATTTGCTCTAAAGGGCTTCGAGAACCGACTCGGCACTCGAAATCGTAAGCCCGCCGCCATCTTCCATATTCAACGCGGTAACGGTGCCGTCCTCGACGACCATCGCATAACGCTTGGATCGCACGCCGAGCCCGCGCTCGCTCAGGTCGAACTCGAAGCCCGCCGCGCGGGTGAAATCACCGCAGCCATCGGCCAGCATGCGTACTTGGTCGCCGGCCCCTTGGTCCTTACCCCAAGCGCCCATTACGAATGCATCATTCGTGGCGATGCAGGCGATATCGTCGACACCCTTGCTTTTGATCTCATCGGCGTTGTTGACGAAACCCGGCACGTGCTTTGCCGAACAAGTCGGCGTAAACGCGCCCGGCACGGCGAACAAGACAACCTTGCGCCCTGCGAAGAATTCGTCCGTCTTTACGGCTGCCGGGCCATCGTTACTCATCTCGTAAAGCGTCACCGACGGCACCTTGTCTCCAACTTGCAGCGGCATGTTCTCCACCCCCTCATTGATTTTTTTTGGACTGAGCAAATAACTAAGCCACGGCGCCACTCTGTCCAGCCTAAATTGCGGCAGCCGTCGGCAAAAATTGCGAATTCTATCGGGATACGAACCGATTGGTGCTACCGGATTTCTGCGCCGCCTCGATGACCGTGTTGCTTGTCAGAAGTTCGGGCAGCGCGATCCCGTTGGGCGCATCCGGCCCGTAGACCGCGTTGAAAGGGATACCGTAACGGCCGAAACTGGCCAGATAATTCGCAATATCCTTGTTCGGGCGGGTCCAGTCGGCGCGCATGGCGACGACATTTCCGCTGCTCAGCCAACCGGCAACCGGTTCGGCATCGAGCACGATCTTCTTGTTCACCTGGCAGGTGATACACCAATCGGCGGTGACGTCGACAAACACCGTTTTGCCGGCCGCCACCAAGCGGTTCAACTCGGCTCGGTCGAACGTCCGCCACTTTCCGGATTGGGCCACGGCAGGTCCGACGGTATCCGGCATGCGGACGATGGGCAGGACCAGAACGGCAACCGAGAGGACCAGAACCATCTTTCCCGCATGGCGGCCAAGACGGGACTGCGGCAGCCTACGGATCAAAAGCACAACGCCAACCAAGACCAGCATCGCGGCGAGGATATAGGCCCCTTCGGCACCGATCTGGACCGCGACGACGGTCAGCAGCCAGACCGCCGTAACGGTCAAGGCCAACCCCAATATCTGCCGCAGAACGACCATCCATTTTCCCGGCCGCGGCAAGGCGGTGGCGAGCTTCGGGAAGGCAGCAACGGCGAAATAGGGCAGTGCCAGGCCAACGCCGAGGGCCGCGAAAACCGAAAGGATCTCGACGGCGTCCCGGCTAAGCGCGAACCCCACGGCGGTGCCGACAAACGGGGCTGAACAAGGCGTCGCAAGCAGGGTCGCGAACGCGCCGGTCAAAAAATGTCCGCCTGCGGTGGGGTGATCGCCGGCGCGCAAGCTCAGATCGGACAAACGCTGCGGCAATCGGATTTCGAAGAGGCCGAAAAGATTGTAAGCGAACAGCGTGACGACAAGCGCCATGAAGACCAGGAAAAGCGGCTGCTGAAACTGGATACCCCAGCCGACCGACATGCCGGCCGCCTTAACGGCCAGAAGCGCCAGCGCGATCACCAGCATCGAACTGACGATCCCCGCCGCCGTCGCCAGGAAACCGAAGCGCACACCGGCAGCCTCGCGGCCGCCATAGCTGACAACCGACAGCAATTTAATCGACAGGACGGGCAGAACGCAGGGCATCAGATTGAGGATGAGTCCGCCGAGGATCGCGTAGAGCAGGATGCGCCACAGCGACATCTGCATCTGATTTTCCGCTTGGGTTGCACTTGCAACGGGATCGCCAAACCGCAGCGGCACCGTGGTTTCCATGGATCGGTCATTGTCAACCAGCGTCAGGATCAGGCTCGCGCCGTCCAGCCGGGCCGGCTCAAGACCGATTCCGGTAACCGCCAGTACGGCGCGACGGCCTCCCTCAGAGATCGAGACGGACGGCTTTCCGAACACCACCTCCTCGGGCCCCTCGACGAATACGTCCGGACTTTCGAAGGGCTGCTGGCTTCGCGCTTCGATCTGAATTCGGGGTTCCTTGCTTTCGCGCAAGAGCACAGTCTTGTAGATCGACAGGCCGTGCCTTTCGCCGGCGCCGGGAACCTGCGCCGCGTAACTGTCGATGAGGTGCGCGAACCGTGCCGGTTGCGCCGGCCCCGCCGGCAAATCGAGCGCGACCTTCGCTTGATAGGGAATGCAAATCTCTTTGCACGCCAGATAGCGGATTTGCGATTTGAGGCGAAGCGGCACACCGGGCGTAGTCACTTTCGCCGTGAATGGCAGAACGACTTCGTTCTTGTAGCCGAGGGTCTCCAGACCAAGGATCGAAAAGCGGCGCGGCGCCGGCCAGAAAAGTTCCGCACCCGACAGGTTATCCGAACCGTCCCAGACGGGATCGGGGGGAAATCCGGCATCCCCCGGTGATCGCCAATAAATCTTCCATCCCGGCTTAAGCTGAAACTGCAATCCCAGGGGAACGGTTTCCTGCTGGCCTACGCCCTCCACCGCCGAAACGATGCGCACCTTGACGTGTTCGTTCGCATCCCACTCGCTGGCGGACGCAATTGCCGCCTGCGGCGCAATCGCCGTCAGGAGCGCCCAGCCGGCGAGGAAGTTGCGAAAATCAGTCAAAACAAGTCTCTACCCATACACTGATCGCGGCGCGCCCCGCGCCACGGTATTTCGCGATATATAATGCAGACGCTCGGTTAATTCGGGTCACTTTTCCGTGCGTAATGATATTTCTCCAGGATGCGCGCGACGGCCGCACCCAATCGGGGCATCACGCTGTTCCTTTCGGAACCTGATCGCGGTACTATCTAGTCGGTCGTGAAGAATACGGATTTTCAGGCCAATTGCGCGAATTTCGGCG
>CAYLTU010000012.1:0-39200 GCA_964386465.1 uncultured Rhodospirillaceae bacterium | reverse complement strand
GGAGACCGCTGAAATCCAAGCTACACTATGCCGAACTTCGGAATCAGGACACTAGTGCCAGATAGGCGAGCAGTGCTCGCGCCTTTCGCAAAGGGATATGGATTTCATGTCCATTGCTCGTGTTTAGCCGAAAATTGCCGAATAAATGTAGCTGCAAACGCCGCATATGCGCCTCCATGTACACCACGAGAATTGCACTCAGAGTATCACGGATCAGTCGGGGCGCATCCAACTCAGCCGCGAATTCACGCCGAATTCACGCTGAAAGGCATTTCGGTTTCGTAGAAACACTGGCGACAAGAACAATTGCTTACGGGTGTGAAAGTTATGCCAGACGTATTTGCGAATATCACGGCGGTGCCGGATGAAATGTTGGAGATCATAGCCGGCGTTCTCGAGACGCGTGCCGAAATTCCTTCGCAACAGGAAATGCTTCGAGATTACCTTTCAGAGATAGCGGTTCCGTCGGACGCAAAAGTACTTGAGGTTGGCTGCGGAACCGGTGCGATCTGCCGGGTGATAGCCGAAATCGATGCTGTCGGGACTGTCGTCGGTGTCGACCCCTCGCCGATTCTTATCGCAAAAGCGTCGGAATTGTGCGGCGACAAGGTCGAATTGGAAGAAGGTGACGGAAGGTCCTTGCGATTTGCGGACGCTTCCTTCGACGTGGTGATCCTGCATACGATCCTCACCCACGTTCCGGAACCCGAACGGATATTGGCCGAAGCCTATCGGGTCCTGAAGCCGGCAGGGCAACTGGGCGTCTGTGACGGCGATTTCGCGACGGTGACTCTAGGAACGGGAGACTTCGATCCGCTAGAAGCCTGCGCCCGGAGTTTTGTCGAGAATTTCGTCCACGACAGGTGGTTCGTGCGGAAGATGCCCAAGGCAGTGCGAACCGCCGGGTTCGAAGTCGGCCAGCTCCGAAGTTACGGCCTCATTGAATCTTTGTCACCGGGATTGACAATGAGCTGGCTCGATCGCGGCGCCGATGCGTTGCTGGCCGAAGAACGAATTGGTCCGGAACTGGCGGTCGCGTTGAAAGCGGAGGGGAGACGTCGCACAGATGCGGGAACGTTTTTCGGCTACATGGCCTATGCCGCGCTGGTCGCCGCCAAACGCTAATTCATAGCGAACAGTACGCCTTGCCCGCGGTTTGGAAACCCGTTTCAATCGGTTGACGTTGAAAACAATGAGAAACCGCGATGGACTGGGCGATGATTGCGCTGGCGGTATTTCTGAGCCTGTTTGCATTTCCTGCAGCGGCGCAGGAGAAAGTCGACCTCGAACTGGTCCTGCTGGCGGACGCTTCGCGCTCCATCGACGATGTCGAGATCAAGCTGCAGCGCGAAGGTTACGCCGCCGGCATCACCCACCCCGACGTGCTCGATACCATTCTTGGCGGATACTACCGGCGTATAGCCGTCACCTATGTCGAATGGGGCGATGAGACGTCCCAGGAGATCGTCGTGCCCTGGACCATCATCGACGGACCGAAGACCGCTGCCGCCTTTGCCCGGATGTTGCGGACGGTGCCGCGCCTCGCGTCCGGTCCCAACGCCATCGGCAGCGCCATCGCCAAGGGTCACGCGCTGATCGAGGAAAACAATTTCAAAGGTACGCGCAAGGTCATCGACTTCTCCGGTGACAGCTCTTGGAGTGGTGGCGGCATCTTCGTCCACGAGGCGCGCGCGGCGGCGCTGGCTGACGGGATAATCATCAACGGATTGGCGATACTGTGCCGCGACTGCAGCGGGCGACCGGCCGACCTCGATCTGGAAATGGCATTCGAGACCATAATCATCGGCGGTCCCGGCAGTTTCGTCGTCACCGCCGACGGCAACACCAGTTTTGCGAAGGCCGTCTTGCGCAAACTGTTGCTGGAAGTCGCCTCGGTGCCCGGCGAAACCACCGCGCGGCGCTAGTCCGCTTCCAACAGCTCGACGATCCGCGGCGTCGTCTTGACGATGTAGCGCAGGATGAACGGCGTGCCCTGCGGGTCACCGAACTGGCCGAGCGTCAGCGGTCCGAAGACGCGCAGCCGCGGATCGCTTTCTCCGTTGGCGCCGACGGCGGCGCAATCGTCGTCGACATCGAACCCGACTCCCACAGGATCGGTCCGCGCCAAACCGCGCTCGATCAGCGCCCGTATGAACGGGTTGTCTGTGCGGTCTGGCCGCAGTTCCGGTCCAGTGCAGTTGATCACGGCGTCGAATGTTTCTCGTTCCAGCGTCGCGCTGTTCCGGTTCCGATAGGAGACCGTGATGCCATCGTTACCGCCGCCGACGACGATGGCGATGAATTTGGTCACGTGCGGCGCTTGTCCGGATATTGCGCGATCAGGCTGGCGGCGTCGCCCCAGCCCTTCTCAAGGGTGGTCATGCAATCAACCGTAATGACCATCTTGGAGAACAGCCAGGTTCCGTCATCCTTGCGGCATTCCCAGTCGTAGGAGCCCCAGCCGGCGTAGGACTCACCCTCATGAGCATGCAGGACAAGCCAGTTGGACCAGGCCGTGGCGCTGTCTTGCCCGGTGATGTCGATCTGTTCGTTGACGATGAAGCGTTTGCGGTTGCCAAAGCGGCGCTGGTAGCTCTTGAAGGCGCGGATCACGAAGTCGCGTCCGCTTTGTTCGCCGCCGGACCAGGGCACCGTCTCGAACGCGACGTCGTCGGTGAAGATAGCCGCCAACTCGTCGTCGATCTCCTCGTCCAGCGCGCGAGCGTAGCGCGTGATCAGACGCCAAATCTCGTCCTTATCCTTCAGGACGCGGAGATCGGTTTCGAGCTGTTCGATACGGGGTTCCATGCTCATCGTCGATTCCTTTCGGTGTTTGGTGGGTCTCGAATTTCCGCCAGCATAAGGCGCATATAGACCGTTGCGACCGTCACGACGATCGCGAGCATCAGGAAGGCTGCATCGTAGCCGCCGCCCGCGGTGACGACGATCCCGAAGACGGCGGGTAGGACGGCGAGACCGGCGAGTGTCGAGAACTGTGCGCCGCTGGCCGCCGCGCCCACGGTTCCTTCCGGTGCGAACTTGATCAGTTCAGAGAAAAAGATGCCGTTCCAGCCATGGCTCGTCGCGCCGAGCGCGAAGCTGAGCAGACCGAGCGTAACAACTGGCCATTCGGCGGCGAATAGCGCTGTCACCGCGCAGAGCAGGGCGGTACCGGCGCAGAGGCTGGTGATGACGGCATTCGCCGGTAAGAAGCGGTCGGCGATCCCGCCCCATACCAGGCGGCCGAGAACGCCGCCGACCTGCATGACGGTGAAGATCAGCCCCGCCGTCGAAAGGGTGAGCGCGATTTCACTGGTTAGATAGACGACGAAGAAGCTTGCCAGCGAAACCTGGGTTCCCGACAGGATGAACCCGCTCAGCGCCAGGCAACGCAGGCGCGGCTCGCTCCAGACCAGCCGGATCGGCTCCAGGATGCTGCCGGCGCGGATCACGCGCGCCCGGTCGCGGACCGCATCCAGGCGCCGGCGCAGAGGTTGTAGCGCGACGGCGGCGATGCAGGCGATCGCGCCCGTCGCCAGCATGGCGATCCGCCAGTCGTACAGGGCGACGAGAAAGGGGAGCAGGATTCCGGCGATGGCCGTGCCGGCCGGCTGCGCGGACTGCTTGATCGACAGGAACAGAGGCCGACTCTTCACCGGCACTACGCGGGCCAGGATATGGGTACTGAAGGGATTGACCGGACCGTAACTGATCCCCAAGACGATGGCGCTAAGCAGCGCGGCCAAGGGATGCGATATCGCGAGCAACACAACGCCGAAAAAGGCCAATATCATCGTTACCTGGCCGACGCGGATTGCGCCGAACCGATCGCAAAAGGCGCCGGTCAACAAGCCACCCAACATTCCGGAACCGTAGGCGATCGCCGTGAAAGTGCCGATCAGGGTCGCTTCGACGCCGATATCGGGTGCTGCTACCGGCGCGATCACGGCGACGCCGAACATCGTGAGCGACGCCGTGATCTGTACCCCGGACGTTGCGACGAGGGGTACGATAGCGCCCCGATCCGTCACCTCTCCTGCAAGCGTTTCCGTCACGACTGATGCTCCCCACCCGGCGCACTACTCTATGCGCGATAGGAGCGGCAACCGCAACTTTGGTAGGGGTACCATATGTTGGATTGTGTCCACTAGACGATGAAATGCAGCAGCAGCGCGACGCCGCCGCAATAAGCCAACGTCCGTAGCACACCTTGATGGAACCGGAACATTGCGAGGCCCGCAGCGGCGGTGAGGCCGAGCGCGACGCCATCGACCGTCGCAATGTTCGGCATTGGCAACGCCAGGACGCCGAAATCGATGGCGCTGACCTCCGCGAAGACGACTCGCAGGCCGAACCAGAAGGCGAGGTTCAGGATTACGCCGACGACAGCGGCGGTGATGCCGCTGAGCGCCGCGCTGATCGACCGGTTGTCGCGTAGCCGTTCGATATAGGGCGCGCCCAGGAATATCCACAGGAAGCAGGGCACGAACGTGACCCAGACCGTCAATATCGATCCCAGAACGCCGGCCAGGACCGGATCGATGCCGACGGCGTGCCGGTAGGCTCCAAGGAAGCCCACGAATTGCGTCACCATGATCAGGGGCCCCGGTGTTGTTTCGGCGAGACCCAACCCATCGATCATTTCTGCGCCGCTCAGCCAGCCGAACACTTCGACAGCCTGCTGCGCCATATAGGCGAGGACGGCATACGCGCCGCCGAAGGTTACGACCGCCAGCTTGCTGAAGAACGCCGATTCTTCGGCGAAGACGTTGCCTTCACCGAGTATCGTGAAAAGGGCGAAGACCGGTCCGGCCCAGAGCAGGCCGAAAAGGACCAACAGGAATACGGAACGGCGGGCAGACGGCGCCGTGTGGTCCAACTCGCCACGCGCCGCCATCCGGTCGATGACGCTGGCTTCGCCGTCTCCGCCAGCTTTCTGTCCCTTGATGACGATGAACTTTTCGGGCTTCACCTTGCCGCCAACGAACCCGATTAGCGCCGCGCCGGCGACGATTGCGGGGAAGGGTACGGCGAACAGGAAGATCGCGACGAATGCGGCGAGCGCGATCAGATACATCGGCGGCGTCCGTAGCGCCCGTTTGCCGATGCGCAAGGCCGCTTCAACGACGACTATCAGTACGGCCGCCTTGATCCCGAGAAAGGCCGCGGCGACAATCGGAATCTCCGCGTACATCGCGTAGGCAATGCTGAGCGCCAGCATGACCAGCGCACCGGGCAGGACGAAGAGGATGCCGGCGATCAGGCCGCCCGCGATGCGATGCAGCAGCCAGCCGATATAGGTCGCAAGCTGCTGTGCCTCCGGTCCCGGCAAGAGCATGCAGTAGTTCAGCGCGTGTAGGAAACGAGACTCGTCGATCCAGTGCCGCTCCTCGACGATCATCCGATGCATCAGGGCGATCTGTCCGGCGGGGCCGCCGAAGCTGAGCAAGCCGATCTTGAGCCAGACCTTGAAGGCTTCACCGACGGACGGCGCATCGGATTGGTGGGACGTATCGGTCACAGGGGTTTCCAGACTGGTCATTGGCTGGATGCCTGTGCCGGCCAGTTGTGGGATTCCGCGACCGCATCGCGGCACCAGGAATATAGCGCATCGTAGATGACCATGCCTTGGGCGAGCGACGCTTGATCGTCCTGGTTCGCCGCGGATACGCCCAGCGACAGGGCCAAGAGCCCCGCTGCCTCGGGTGCGAGATCGAGACGCGCCGTGTCGGCGCCGCGGACGATCCGGGCAAGGTGATGCAATGAGTCGTCCTCGACACCGAACCGGACGAGGAATGTGTCGAAGCTGCATTTCTCGCCGTCGTGACTGAAGTCGGTTTCGGGTACGTCGAACGGGATCGCTTCCAGCTCCACGGCGGCATCCTTGACCCAGTCGTCTTCGACGAAATGTATTTCGGCAAAGGGATCGACGAAGCGTCGGATGAACCAGAGGCAGGCGATACGGTCGACCTTGGGCCGCTCGCGCGTCACCCAGCGCGTCACCGTTTCGTGGTAATTGGGCAAATCATCAGACTTCGCAATCGTAATGCCGCCCGCTTCGATATAGGCGGCGATACCCCCTTGCAACACGCGCGCGTTAACGCCCTTCTGGCGCAGCCGCGCGGCAGCACTTTGGCTCATTTGCTGCCCGTGCACGCAATTTACGACGACGTCGCGTCCCTGTGGAATTTCCGTGATCCAATCGTCGAGAGTGCGAAGGCTACGCCATTTGGCGCCGGCAATTATCCGGTCGCTGGCGCAAAAAGCTTCGGCGCGGCAAGTATCGAACAGCATCGGGGCTTGCGCCGTCCCAACGAGGTCGATCAGATCTGTAGCGGAGATGAAAAAAGGAGACATTGACATTTCTAATCCTCATTTGATTGATTGTTTGAGGAAAATGGCTAATTTTTGTGATTTTTTGAAACGAAGAGTTTTCCTGACACCATTAAATATATTAATGTCTCTGGTATGGATAACCTTCCTAGTACCCAATCCCTGCGAACCTTCGAGGCGGCGGCCCGGCTTTTGAACTTTACCCGCACGGCGGAAGCGGTGAACCTTACGCAAGGGGCCGTCAGTCATCAGATGCGGGAATTGGAGACGCTGCTCGACACGAGATTGTTCGAGCGCCGGGCGCGCGGCCTCGTCTTGACCGACGCCGGCCGGACCTATCTGCCCTATGTGCAGGAAGCGCTCGAACGGCTGCGTGCCGGCGGGCAGTCTCTCCGGCGCGATCGCCAAGACCGCGTTCTTACGGTGACCATGTCGCCCAATTTCGCGAACAAATGGCTCGTTCCCCGGCTTGGCGACTTCGCGGATGCCCATCCGGACGTCGATCTTCGGATCAGTGCCGCGCGCCGACATGTCGATTTCGCGGAGGACGGCATCGATATGGGAGTCCGCCACGGCACCGGCGATTGGCCGCACCTGCATGTCACGCGGCTTTGTCCGGAATGGTATTTTCCCGTCTGCAGTCCCGGTTACGCGGCGGAGACCGATATCGAGACGCCGGCCGGCTTGGCGCGCTGCCGCCTGCTGCACGATCAGGAACGCACACGATGGCGCGAATGGTTTGCCGCCTTCGGGGTCGATGAAACGGCGACCCGAAGCGGCCCGATCTTCTCCGACACCAGCCTCGCCATCGATGCCGCCGTGGCGGGGCAGGGGGTCGCTTTGGCGCGCAGCGCGCTGGCGGCGCTCGATCTGAGGGCGGGCCGCCTGCTCCGCCCACTCGCAGAATCGATCGCCGCACCCATAGCGTATTGGCTGGTCTGTCCGAAAGCGACCTCGCAAAGCGAAACGATCACGGTCTTTCGGACTTGGCTCTTGGCGCAAGCCGAACAGGATCAGGCGACCGCGGACCCGATCGAATAGTCGACGGCTTCAGACCGTGCCGTGCTTCGTGGTTACTGCGTCATGCTCGTAGGCCATGCCCATCAGGTTCATGCTCGCGGCGACGCGGCGCGCATAGGGCGAACGGTAGCTGCCAAGTAGTTTCATCGGTCGTCTCTCCCGCGGAATTTCGCTTGGTTGCGGGCAAACTGGCACGCGGGGCCATGGCGAGGAAACCCCATTCATGGCTACACTGGCAACGCAACTGCAAAGGATCGAAGAGGAGCGCGCGATGCTGACGATTTGGGGCCGGCCGACCTCGGCGCGGACACAGAAGGTGCTGTGGGCGCTGGCGGAGACAGGGATCGAGTTCAAGATGATCTTGGCCAGCGCGACGATGGGGCCGAACGGCAGCGTCGACAAGGGCAACGAACCTTACGGCATTGTCGATACGCTGGAATACCGCGCGATGAACCCGAACGGCACGGTGCCGACGATCAAGGACGGCGATTTCACGCTCTGGGAATCGAACAGCATCATCCAGTACCTGGCGATGAAATACGCACCGGACGTGATGTATGGCGACGATATGGAGACCTTCGCGTCGGCGAGCCGCTGGATGGATTGGGAGGGCAATGTCTTCCTGCCGCACCAGCATACGCTGGTCATGCATCTGGTCCGTCTGCCGCCAGAGGACCGGGATCCGGCGCAAGTGGAAAGCGCGCGGCGGGCGCTGTTGCGCCCACTGCAGATCATCGAGGATCAATTGGCCCAGACACCCTTCATCGCCGGCGACCGGTTCACGATGGGCGACATTCCGATCGGTATCCGTGTGCATCGCTGGTTCCTGTTCGATTTGGAGACGCCGGACCTGCCCAATCTGAAGCAATGGTATGAGGTGATCCGGCAGCGCCCGGCCTTCCTGGAGCACATCGCCGATCCGGCGGTGCATCTGTCCGGTTGAACGCTTTCAAAGAGAGGAAAATGGATGCATATCGGAATTGTCGGTGCCGGGCTCGTTGGCACGGGCTGGTCCATCGTCTTCGCCCGGGGCGGCGAACAGGTGCGGGTATTCGATGCCGCCGAAGAGACGCGCGCGCGGGTCCGTGATGATATCGCCGGCCGTCTTGCCGATCTGAATTCGTTCGACCTGATCGATGACGCCGAAGCGATCCTGGCGCGGATCGAGGTTTGCGAGGATATGGCGGCTGTCGTCAAGGGCGCGAAATATGTCCAGGAATCGGTGCCGGAACGCGTGCCCCTGAAACAGGAGATCAGCCGGCAGATTTCCGCGCTGCTCGGGCCGGAAACGGTTGTCGGCAGTTCGACCTCCGGTATTCCCGCCTCCGCCTTCACCGAAGAATTGCCGAACCGCGACCGTTTCCTCGTCGCCCATCCGGTCAATCCGCCCTATCTGGTGCCGATTGTCGAGGTGGCGCCCGCACCCTGGACGGCCCCGGCAGCGGTCGATACCGCGATGGCGGTGCTGAATGGCGTCGGGCAGTCGCCGATCCTCGTTCGCCGAGAAATAGAGGGTTTCATCCTCAATCGGCTGCAGGGTGTCCTGCTGCGCGAGGCCTGGGCGTTGCTGGAGGAGGGCTACGCCAGCGCCGACGATATCGACAAGACGGTGCGCGAGGGGCTCGGTCTGCGCTGGTCCTTCATCGGGCCGTTCGAGACGATCGACCTGAACGCGCCCGGCGGTGTTCGGGAATATGCGGAAGTGCTGGGACCGCTATACCATTCCATCGACGCCTCGCGGTCGGAACCGCAATTGTGGAGTGAAGACTTGATCGCCAAGGCCGAAGGGGAAATGCGGGTAAAGATACCGGCCGCCGATCTGGAAGAGCGCCGGAATTGGCGCGATCGACGGCTGATGGCGCTGGCGGCACACAAAAAGGCGCAGGAAACCTGACTCAAGGCAGACGGGTTGCGCTTCGATGATGCGCCAGGGTTTGTGATATGATGCGGCAGGAAAAGCGCTTTTAAGGTGACCGAAATGGCGAACCAGAGCGAAATGTCGGACGATAATCCGGTTTGGACGGCGATTCGCGTGCGGCTTGAAGAGAAACGCAAGGAAACGTTCGAAGCCCTGCGAAACTATCCGGGTCAAATAGCCGGATGCGATACGCATTACCAGTATCTTGCCGAACAGCGCGTCAGAATTTCCGGAGAATTGCGCCAACTCGATGTGCTGCGCCGCGAAAATAATCGTGACGGGATAGACGAGTTCCTGCGCGACTCGACTTTTTTCGACGACGCATTGGCGCTCTCGATCCGCGCGGAATTCCAGAGCTAGTCGTTATGGACGGTCCTTCGGATACCGGTGCGCCCGTGCAAGGCGACGTCGCCGCGGTTCAAAATCTCGCAACCGCGATCCGCGAGGCCGTTCAACATGTCATCGTCGGGAAATCGGCGGCGATCGATCTCGCCATCGCCGCCTTGCTGGCGCGTGGACATGTCCTGATCGAGGACGTTCCCGGAACCGGCAAGACGACACTGTCCAAGGCCTTGGCGTCCGCGCTTCGCTGCGATTTCGGACGGATACAGTTCACGCCCGATCTCGTGCCGTCCGACGTGCTGGGCGTGAACATGTTCGACATGAACGAGCGGGCCTTCGAGTTCCGCCGCGGCCCGATTTTTACGCAGCTTCTGCTGGCCGACGAGATCAACCGCGCGACGCCGCGGACCCAGTCCGCCCTGCTGGAAGCCATGCAGGAGCGGCAGGTTTCGATCGACGGCGAGACCCGCGAACTGCCGTCGCCCTTTTTCGTGATCGCGACGCTCAATCCGGTCGAGTTCGAAGGAACTTTTCCGCTGCCCGAGGCGCAACTCGACCGCTTTTTGCTGCGCGTCGAGCTCGGTTATCCGACCGCCGCCGAAGAAGCCGCGATGCTGGAGCGCTTCCAGAGCGGCGCGGGGCGGATCGAGACCACGCCGGTTGCGGGGCCGGACGATATCGCGCGGGCGCAAGGCATTGTCGATACGGTCTCGGTCGACGGCAAGGTGCGCGATTATCTGCTCGCTATCGTCGCTAAGACCAGAGGGGACGACCGTATCCGTCTCGGCGCAAGTCCCAGAGCCGCGCTTGCGCTGCAACGCGCCTGCCAGGCTTGTGCGGCGATCGACGGGCGCGGTTACGTCATCCCGGACGACGTCAAGATGCTTGCCGTACCGGCGCTGGCGCACCGCCTGACCATCGAATCCGGCGCGCGGTTGCGCGGCGTTACGGCTGTTGCCGTCATCGCGGACATTCTCGCCGCTGTCGATGTCCCCATCGAAGGGACGGACGAGCCGGGCTGATGGCGTTCGGCGAAACGCAGGCCTTCGATGTCGGAAGCGGCCGCTGGACACGGTCCGGTGCGGTGGTTTCGGACCTGATCGTCGCCGTTCTGTTCGTCGTCGCGATCGTCGGCGCCGCGTCGGGCAAGCTGTTCATCGCTGCATTGTGCGGGTTGGTCCTGGTCCTGGTGTTCGTGTCCAGGCTCTGGTCACGGCTTGCCTTGGTGGAGGTCGAATACCACTGCACGCCTTCCAGCGACCGCCTGCTGATAGGGGACTCCTTCGAACTCGCCTTGACCGTCGAGAACCGGAAGCCGTTGCCGCTGCCCTGGGTGGCGATTACCGAGTTCGTGCCGACCGGCCTCGTGCTGGATCGTGATGGGACGTCGATCCGCAGCCAGTTCGGCCTGATGGAGATCAAGGAGACGACGAGCCTGGGCCAGTATGAGCGCGTGACGTTCAATCACCGTCTGACGGCCCGGAAACGCGGGCAACACGCCTTCGGACCGTCGCGCATCGATAGCGGCGATATCTTCGGGTTCTACCAGGCGCGGCTGGAATCGCACCGCAGGCCGACCAGTCTTGTCGTCTATCCCCGGACGGTGCCGCTGCCGCAATTGAACCTGCTGTCGTCGCGCCCGATCGGCGATTCCCTGAGCCGCAGCCAGAGGGTCGACGACCCGACACGGCCGAGCGGGTTGCGCGAGTATCGTCCGGGCGATCCCGCGCGGCGGATCGACTGGAAGGCGACGGCGCGCCGCGACACCGTCTTCGTCAGGACGTTCGACCCCAGCGTCTCGCAACGCGTGGTGATCCTGGTCGAATGCAATACCAGCGATATCGACCGCTGGAACAACCGGGCGGATTTTCTGGAAGACGCGATTACAGGTGCGGCCTCGGTTGCCGTGCGCGCGATCGAAACCGGCTGCGCCGTCGGCGTCGTGGTCAACAGCAACATCGCCGGCGGTATCGCGCCGCCGGTGGTCGCGCCGGGAGCAGGACCCGACCAGATCGCCGCCGTGATGACCACGCTCGCCGGCGCGACATCGATGACGACAAGGCCTCTCGAAGAGGTTGTGGCGCGGCACGGCGCCGAAGCCATGCCGTTCGGCGCGACAATCGTGTTGATCGCCGGCGTCTTCCGCCCATCGGTGACGAATTTCGTCGTCGATCTCGGGCGCAAGGGGCACCGGACGCTCGCGCTCTATGTCGGCGACGACGATCCGCCTGAAATTCCGGGTTTGCCGGTGGAGGATTATCGCGGCGTGTTCGCGTTCCCGGAGGAAGACGATGCGTAGCACGCGGGAAATGCTGATCACCCTGCTGACGACGATGGCGGACACGATCTGGCTTTTTCCGGTCTTCGGCATGTGCGGCTACATTCTGGATCAAGGCGGGTCGCTATTGCCGATGCCGCTCGTCTTCGCGGTGCTGGCCGTCGCCATCGTCGCCACGCGAATCATCGACGGGGTCGTGCCGAAAACCGGTGGCGAAGCGGTGGCGCAGGCCCTGGTCGGCATGGTTTCGATCTATCTGGCGATGGCGTTCATCGCGGTCGAGGGCGGCGTCGATCTGTTATGGGGGCCGCGTATGGTCGGCGGCGGTTTACCCGGCCATACGATCGCGGGCCTCATCATCGCGTCGGCGATGGCGGGAATTCTGTGGTTCCGCGGCGTCCGCATCGCGGTGGAGTCGCGCCCGCAGGCCCGACTGGTCGATACTTTTCGCGCCGGCATCGTCGGGCTGGCCATCGCGATCCTGGCGGAGCAGGTGTTCGACGCCGATTTCCATGCGACGGTCATGATCTTGCCGTTCTTCGCCGTCAGCCTGGCCGCGCTCGCCTTCGCCCGAATGGCGACGTCCGGCGCCTGGCCGCGCACGATCGGTCTGGCCGTCCTTTCGGTAATTGGCGGCGGCCTGTTGGTCGGCTTGGCCGGCGCGGCTTTCGGCGGCGGCGGGTTGCGCCTGATCCTGGTCGTTTGGAACCATTTCCTCGCCGGACTGTCGTGGGTCCTGACCGTGCTTCTGGCGCCGGTGCTCGAGGTGATCTTCGACTTCGTTATCTGGCTGATCGGAGAACACGCGCCGGTGGACAGGGCGGAGCGCGTGATCACGCCGCAGGAACGCGACTGGTGGCAGGCATTGAAACCGGACAGCGTTGACCCCATGGTCGAACTGGTCGTCAATTTGCTGAAATACCCGGTGCTGCTGATCGGTATCTATCTGCTGTACCGGCTGCTGATCAAGGGCTACCGGGTTTATATCGCGGGCGTCAAATCCGCCACCCTGGCCGAGCGCGAATCCATTCGCGGCGAGGCTAACGCCGCGACCGACCTCGCCAACCTGGCGCTCGGCCTGCTGCCCGGCTGGATGTTCCGCGGCGGCGCGGAAGCGGGTCTGCGCGCGCCCAAGGACAGACCCGGCATCACCGAGGCCTTCACGCTGTATTTCGACCTGCTGGCGGCGGCCCGAAAGCGCGGCTACGAGATCGTGCCGTCCATGACGCCGCGCGAACGCCGCCCAGCCCTGGAGGTGACCATCCCCGGCGCCCCGGTCGGTCCGATCACGGAATGCTTTAACGCGGCATGCTACGGGAATATCGCGGTCGACGAAGGAACAATGGGACGGCTGCGGGGGGAGTTGGAGATCGCGGTAAGTGGAACGCCGGGCGTGGTCGGAGCAAGTGACTAGGTTCAAACGGGCTCTTAGTCCTGACGAACCGAACACTAGACAATTTCCTCTAGGTCCACGCGGAGCGCTTCGGCAATTGCTTTCATGACGTTGACCGTCCCGTCCCGGGTTCCGTTCTCGATCATGGAGAGATAGGTCGGGCTGATTCCCGCAGCCTCCGCCAACGCCTTGACCTTCAACGCACGAAACTCGCGCCAGACGCGGACGGGATGCTCGCCACACAAAACAATCCGGTTGACGAATTCCGCCGGCATCATTTCCACTTCCCCCGCATCGATGCGGCGACGCCCTTCCATATAGGTGCGGGCGTCGGCGGCGTCTTCTGCGGCTTCCATCAGGCGCTCGAATTCGTCGCGCGGCAGAATCGCCAGTTCGCTGCCGTCCGGGGTCGTAATGAACTGCGCCTTCGTCATAAGAGGATCCCTCTATCCATAGATGCTTCCGCGCGGGCCGATATCGATGATCCGCATTACGCTGTCTTCGATGTCGAATATCACCCGGTAATCACCGACCCGCAGACGAAATCCTTCTACGCCTTGCAGTTTCCTGATGTTTATCCGCTATGACTGCAAATATAAGGGGATTCTCTGTCTAGGAATCCTCACATCTGCGCCCAGGTCTGCCACGGCACGAATTCCGCGTCCCCTACGCCGATCTCCTCCGACTTGGTCAATTCGCCGGACGCCACCGACAGCATCTTACGGAAGATCGTCTCGCCAGCCTCTTCGAGCGTTTCCGTACCGTCGACGATGGTGCCGCAATTGATGTCCATGTCCTCGGCCATGTGGTCGAACATGGGGGTGTTGGTGGCGAGCTTCAGGGAGGGGACGGGCTTGTTGCCGTAGCAGGAGCCGCGGCCCGTTGTGAAGGCGACGAGGTTGCAGCCGGACGCGACCTCGCCGGTGATCGAGCAGGGGTCGTAGCCGGGGCTGGCCATGAAGGCGAAGCCCTTGGTGGTGATCGGCTCGCCGTATTTGTAGACGCCGACCAGGTTGGTCGAGCCGCCCTTGGCGACGGCGCCGAGCGACTTTTCGAGGATCGTCGTCAGCCCGCCTTCCTTGTTGCCGGGCGTCGGGTTGTTGTTGATGTGGCTGTTGTGTTTGGCGGCATAGTCCTCCCACCAGCGGATCCGCTCGATCAGCTTCTCGCCGACCTCGCGGCTGGCGGCGCGCTGGGTCAACAGGTGCTCCGCGCCATAGATCTCCGGCGTTTCCGCCAGCACGCCGGAGCCGCCGTGCCGCACCAGCGTGTCGATGGCGATGCCGAGGGCCGGGTTCGCGGTGATGCCGGAGTAGCCGTCCGAGCCGCCGCATTGCAGGGCGACCGTGAGCTCCGAGGCCGGCACCGTCTCGCGGGTCATCGCGTCGGCGCGCGGCAGGACGCTCTCGAACCACGCGACGCATTCCTCGACCGTCTTGCGGGTGCCGCCCTCCGCCTGCAGCGTGGTGTAGTGGAAGGTCTCTTCCGACGGCTGGCCCATGGTCTCTAGCATCATCGGTATCTGGTTCGCCTCGCAGCCGAGGCCGAGCATCAGCATCGAGGCGAAATTCGGGTGCCGCGCGTGGCCCCAGACGGTCCGCTGCAGCATGCGGAAGGCCTCGTCGTCGGTGCCGATGCAGCAGCCGGCGCCGTGCACGATGGGCACGATGCCGTCGACATTGGGGTAGTCGTCGAGGATGCCGCGTTTCTCCACCTCGCGCGCGATCATCCGTGCCGCAGTGGCAGAGCAGTTCACCGAGGTGACGATGCCGATATAGTTGCGCGTGCCGACCTTGCCGTCCTCGCGGCGGTAGCCCTGGAAGGTTGCGCGCTCGGCCTCCGGCGCCATCGCCGTTTCCGTGGCCCGTTCGCCGAAGGCGTAGTCGCGTTCGAAGCTTTCGCCGATCGAGACGTTGTGGATATGAACATGTTCGCCCGGCGCGACATGGGTTGAGGCGAAGCCGATGACCTGGCCGTATTTGACGACCGCGTCGCCCGGTTTGATCGGCGCGATAGCGAGCTTATGGCCGCGTGGGATCGCCTCGCGAGCGGTCAGGCCCGCCGCGGGCACGTCCTCACCCTTGGCGATGTTGCTTAGGACGACGGCGACATTGTCGCTATCGCTCAATAGAATGGCGGTGGTCGTGGACATCGGCATTCCCCTCTACGGACACTGCAGGGCGCAGCTAAGAGGAAATCTCCGAAGACCGTCAAACGAATTCGACCTGCGCCGGGTCAAGGCGCAGGTCGATCTCACATGGAATGATTCGCGCCTACTCCTGCGGATAGCGCCAGGGAGTTTCCGGCTGGTCGGCGTCTTCGTCGATGGTCCATTGCGGGAGCGCGAAGCCGTCGGCGACATTGACGAACACCATCTTCAGCCGCGTGCCGATGCCGACCCGCTTGATCATTTCCGGCGGCGCGAACTCGCCTTCGGCGGTGACCAGATTGCCGGCGACGCGGATCGCCTCGTCGGCGCTCGGCTCTCCCTTCTGCGTGTCCAAATCGGCCAGGATGATCATGTAGGGGACCTTCTCCTTGAAGGCCGGCTGGATCGGATGATGGACCTCGGCGTAGGAATGTACCGCGCCCTTGCCCTCGACCGACACCCATTCCGACTCGCGGTCGCTGGTCCAGGGGCAGGCGGTCGCCGGCGGGTATCGCAGCAACCCGCTTTCCTTGCCCCGTTGCAGGCGGAAATCGCCTTCGGCGCAGTAGCGGAAGAAGTCCAGGTTTTCGCCATCGAGATCGTCGATGGTCAGCATCATGCCCATATAGTCGCCTTGTAATGGCATATCTCTTCCTCCCCTACCGGTGATCTTTGGCCATGACCATCGCCGACCCCGTGCCCGGCATGGCCCAGCCGAGGTTGGCGGAAAGTTCGGCGTCCTTGACCTGCCGGCAGCCGCCTTCGGAATAGTCATAGGTGTGCTGTTTCTTGCCGTCCGGCCCGACCGGGCAGGAATCGTCCACCGCGCCGCGCAGCTGTCGGGTGTTTTCGATCACCATGCTCATGCCGTGCGTATAGCCTTCGCAGAGATGGCCGCCCGACGTGTTGTTCGGGCGTGCACCGCCGAGCTCGATGGTTCCGCCTGAAACGTAGTCGCCGCCATCGCCTTTCTTGCAGAAGCCGTAATCCTCAAGCTGCAGCATCGTGGTGAAGGTGAAGGCGTCGTACGAGCCGGTGACGTCGATATCCTCAGGTCCTATCCCCGCATTCGGCCACAGAATGTCCTTGGCGTAGTGGCCGGCGACCGTTGAGATCGGTCCGTGCTGGTAGTGCATGTCGATGCGCGGCTTGCAGACGCGCCCCGCGACCGCCTGGATTACGGCGGGCGGGTTCTTGCAGTCGCGCGCGCGGTCGAGTCGCGTGACGATGATGCAGGTTGCGTTGTCCGTCTCGACGCAGCAGTCGAGCAGGTGCAGCGGTTTGCAGATGATCCGCGATGTGACGACGTCCTCGACCGTGTAGCGCGTCTTGTAATAGGCCTTCGGATTGTTCGAGGCGTGCTTCGAGTGGGCCACCTTGACGCCCGCGACCTGCTCCGGCGTCGTGCCGTAGTCGTACATGTGGCGCAGGAAGGTCGGTGCGAACATCTGGCCGGCGCTCTGCCAGCCATAGGCGCGGTGGTGGATCTGGTCGCCGTTGATCGGCACCGCGGAACGCGCGCCGGTGCCGCCAATGCGGACCGCGCTGTAACCGTTCATGGCGCGGTAGATCGCCACCGTCTTGCACATGCCCGCCTCGATCACGCCGATGGCGATACCAACCAGCGCTTCCGTCGAGGAGCCGCCGCCATGCACGTCCATGTAGAAGTTCAAGCGGATACCGAGATCGCCCGCGATGAAGGTCGAGAAGGTCGAGTCGTTGCCGGAATAGCTCAGCATGCCGTCGACATCGCCGGCCGTCATGCCGGCATCGTCCATCGCGTTCTTGATCGCCCAGGAACCGAGCGCCCGGGTGGTTTCGTTGGAACCGCGCCGGTAGCTCGTCTCACCGATCCCGCAGATCGCGTACTTGCCCCTGAGAAATTTTTCCGTCGAGGCATCCGCCTCGCTGACGCTCGATACTGTCATATTGCCGTTCCCTCCCGTCACCGGCTTGCAGTCCGGCCGCAAGCGTTGGAATAAAGCATGGACAAACGGAACGATGTTTGACCGTCCGCGTCAAGAGGCGCGGCGAATAGACTCGTGGAGCGCGTGAAATGGCTCTAGAAGTCACCCCGGCCGATGCGAGCTTGGTCGCCACGGTGCGCGGCGTCGACCTGAATCGGCTCGGCGACAATATGATGGTGTGGTTGGAGGATAAAATAGCGACATCGTCATCCGGGACAATCGCCGTGCCCTGCATCGCGGCACCGTTGGCCGGACGATCAGCTGCGTACGATGGCGCGGACGACAGTCGCCGGCGGCACGCCTAACAATGAGTGGGCACTTGTCGCGGAGAGCGACGGACCCGTCGTCGTGCAGGGTGAGCTCTAAGAGTTATTCCGCAGCTGGATAACGCTTTCGCTACGGTGGGTGGCGTCGAACTTCTGTCCGGAGCCGATCCGATATATCTTGCGCGGGGTATAGATACATCAATGCGTTAACTGCGGTATGGCAAAGGAGCGACGATGAGCGATTACGAACACATCCTGACGGAGGAAGAGAACGGCGTCGGGATCGTGACGATGAACCGGCCGGAAGTGCTGAACGCGATGAACCGGCAGTTGACGATCGAACTGCACGACGCCTTGCAGAAATACGTCGAAGACGACGAAATCGGCTGCATCGTCATAACGGGTTCGGGCGATCGGGCCTTTTCCGCGGGCGGCGATATTCACGAGCAGCGCGAGAACGACCGCAATTACACGCAGGAGGAACTCGACGCCCATAACGAGAAATATTTGCATATCAGCTACGATATCGGCGCCTGCCCGAAACCGACGTTGGGCATGATGAACGGGCTCGCCTATGGCGGCGCGGCAGTGATGTCCTCCTCGCTCGACATGCGGATCGGCTGCGAGGGAACGAAGTTTCGATTCCTTGCCGCGGCTTACGGGCGCATCAACAGCACCTGGACACTGCCGAACCAGGTCGGCTGGCCGATGGCGAAGGAACTGCTGTTCTCGGCACGGATCGTCGAGGCCGAAGAGGCGATGCGGATCGGCCTGCTGAACCACCTCGTGCCGCGCGCGGAATTGCGCGCCAAAACGATGGAGATCGCGGGAATGATCGCCAACAACGACAGCGCCTCGGTTATGGGGATCAAGAAGCTGCTGCTCGACGATATGGGCGGTTCGCTGAGGGATCACTGGGACAACGAGAAGCATTTCACCCGTCACGTGTTGCGGGGCGCCAAGGCTGAAGACGCCTTTCCCGATTTCATCGCGCGCAAGGGTCGGACGGCCGAATGACCGCGGCGCGCCCGGTCGTAATTCTGGGGGGGCGAGCGGCTCGATTGTCGCGGAGGCATTGCACGATTTGGCGCAAACCGGGGGCGGCTTGACCTGTGCCGGATTCCTGAACGATGTCATGCCGGAGAATTCCGTGATCGGCGGGAACCCTGTACTCGGGCGCTTTGAAGAGTGGGTGGACCTTTCGACGGACACACTGTTCATCAGCGTCTTGCACAAGGCGAAGCAGGCGCCGGCCCGTATGGCGCGCATCGCGGCATTGGGAATTCCGGAAGATCGTTGGGCCGTCGTCCGGCATCCATCGGCCGTCGTGGCGCGCGGCGTGCCTATTGGGCACGGTAGCTATATCGGTCCGCATGCCGCGATCATGCCCGGGGCAGAGATCGGGTCTCACACTTCGCTGCGGCCGGGATGCAGTGTCAGCCACGACACGGTGTTGGGCGATTTCGTCTTTGTCGGTCCAAACGCGACGTTGAACGGCAACTGCCGTGCTGGAAACGGCGTCCATATAGGCCCGAATGCCGTCATTCACGAAGAAACCGAGATTGGTAATTTGGCGGTCGTCGGCATGGGGAGCGTCGTTCTAGGCGATGTACCCGAACGGACCCTGGTCGCGGGTAACCCGGCCCGTGCGATCCGCCGCCACGATGGGTCGGACGCGTGGGTTCGGGTCGATGGCTGACCCGCAGGAGACTGCGAAGCCGAACACGAGCCTGACGGCGTTCGAACACCTGGTCTTCGGTGGCGATTATGGCGCGGCGATGGCGATGTTGCTCAGAATGCTCGATGCTATCGAGCATGGCGCTGAAATTCCGCAGGACAGCTCCGACGAGGCCGGTGCAAGGGCGTATTTTACGCGCTTCGCAGCGGCGATCGCCACTTTGCTCGCAAGAGACCCGGCTCCGATGGCGCCGTCGACCGTGGACCGGTTGGCGTTCCACAACCGGCATATCGCCGCGGTCTTTCGACTTTCCGGTTATGCCGACCCGGGGCAGCTTTACAAATTGGTGTTTGGCGTCCGGAACCGCCATACAGACGAGGCGACGGCGGCGCGCATCCTGTCGGCGGCCAGTATCGCGTCGCCTGACGATATCAATTGGCCCGAATTGCTGCGGGTGACCGGTTCCGCCGCCTCTTCGGCATTCCTCGCGCAGTTCTCGCACCGCGCGCCGTTATCGGACGGAGCGGAACGGCGGCGTCTTGCGATGTTAAATGTGGCGTCCTTACTCGAAGGGCATGAATTACGGGATAGCCAACTGCCTTTGCTCTGCCAAGCCTGGATGTTCTGCAGCTATCTCACGAGCCCGAACCGGCATGAACTCAAGAAAATACTGAATGGTTTGATTGCCAATTGGCTCGAACGATCTGGCGTAACATCGTTGCCGTCGTCGCAGGCCGGTTCGCGGACGGACAGCCCGGTATTGGTCGTCGTCGCCGATGTGATGATGAGCTGGCACGCGATGTTCAAGACCTATGCAAACTTTCTGAAACAGCTTCGCGCGCGCTTTCGACTGGTGCTGGTCTGTTTGGAGGGCCGGACGGATGAAGCGGCCCGCGCCGTTTTTGATGAAATCCAGGAAATTCCGGATTCGCCGAATGCGCTTCGAGATGCCGTCGCCAAGATCCGACAGATCGGTCCCGCGGTCTTGTATTATCCGAGTGTCGGCATGTCGGTATTGACGGTTCAGCTCTGTAATCTTCGACTGGCGGCGATGCAGGTCGCTTCCGTCGGGCATCCGGCGACGACTTACTCGCCAATGATCGACTACATGGTGATGGGTCATACATACTACAGCGATGCGGCGCGGTTCAGCGAACGCGTTCTGCTCCTGCAAAGTACCGGCGCCCTGTTCGAACCGACAATGGGGGCGACCCCACCCGAGCCGGAGTTGCGTGACGCGCCGGATACCTTGCGCATCGCCGTTTCGAGCAGCACGTTGAAGCTCAACGCGTCATTTCTTGCTTGCTGTCGGGATATCGAGTCGTCGTCGGCGCAATCGGTTGAGTTCCACTTCTTTCCCAACGAACGAGGTATTCGGCATCGCGATTGCGCGTTCCAGGTGAAGCGGGTCCTGCCGGACGCGGTCGTCCATGAACGGACCGGATACGACGCCTATCTGGATTTGTTGAACCGGTGCGATATTCGGCTCGGCACCTTTCCCTTCGGCGGCGCGAATACCACGATGGACGCCTATCTTCTCGGCATTCCCACCATCACGCTGGCAGGCGCGGAGCCGCATAGCCGTACCGATGCCCGTTTCGTTGCTTTGTTCGATATGCCGGATTGGCTCGTTGCCGATGACGAAGACAGCTACAGGGAAGCGGCTTGCCGCCTGGTCGACGACAATGCTGAGCGAATCGCCTTGTCGCGGCGTATCTTGGACGCGGTTCCCGAACGAACTTTATTCGAGAAGGAACAGTCCGAATATCCCACGGATTTCGCCGATGCGCTGTGGTGGGCCTACACGTATCACGCAGCGATTCAGGGGTCGGATCGGCGAGTATGGTGCCACGAAGACAGGGTCGCGTTCGCCGGGGACAAAGAGTAGTTATCTGACGGCCTTTGAATGGCACTGATTGGAACCTATCTTTACCGGCATAACCTACTGTCAACGTTTTGCCGCTATGGCTAGTCCCCGGATTCGGAAGTCGTCAGATCCTGAATGGATATTAGTTTCAATCTTCAATTCGACCTGACCACCTTCATGCAGGTCGTGTTCATCGATCTTGTACTGTCGGGCGACAACGCCATCATAATCGGTATGGCGGCGGCGGCCTTGCCGGCGGCGCTTCGGCGGAAGGCTATCGTCTGGGGTATTGCCTTGGCGGTGATCCTGCGGATCGTTCTCGCGGGGGTGACGGTTTATCTGCTGACGATAACGGGATTGAAGCTCGTCGGCGGACTGTTGCTGTTCGCTGTCTGTTTTCAGTTGTGGAGGGATCTTCGATCCGGTGACGGTGACGAACTGGAAAGTGGCGGCTTGTCGCGGGATGGCGAAGGCGATGACGCCGTTACCGCCGGATTTCTTTCGCCCATGTTCATCCGCGCCATGCTGACGATCATCATCGCCGACGTGTCGATGTCGCTCGATAACGTGCTCGGCGTCGCCGGCGCGGCGAAGGACAATATTCAGATGCTCGTGTTCGGGCTCGTATTGTCGATCGTGCTGATGGCGGTCGGTGCCAATCTGGTTGCGCGGCTGCTCAACCGTTACCAGTGGATCGGCTATATCGGGCTGGCGGTCATTGTCTGGGTCGCCGGCGAGATGACCTTCGTCGGCACGGTGGAGGTTTACGAATATCTGCGCGCCTGATAGCCGTATGATCGCGGGTATCCCGTGAACGAACGGTAGGGAGGCGGTAATGGCAAGATTCGATACGGTTGAAGTAGGCGGCAAGCCGATGCGCATCTGCATTGCGGCGCCAGCGGGACAGGACCCGCATGCGGCGGTGATTCTGATGTGTCACATCGGCGGTCTCGATGCTTTTACCGAGGACCGCATCGACCGGCTGGCGGCCGCCGGCTACGTCGCGGCGGCGCCGGATATATTCCACTATCACGACTGGATCGAAGAGCGCGCCGCGCGCCGGTCGACCTTGCGCGACAATCGTGTGCTGGCGGATATCGAGGCGGCCTTGGCCCATATCGACGCGACCGAACGGGTCGATCAGAGCCGGACGGCGATCATCGGCTATTGCATGGGCGGCCGCACGGCGATGCTGGGTGCGGGCACATTCTCCCGCTTTATTGCGCTGGTGGATTACTACGGCGGCAACACGATGATTCCCTGGGGCGAAGAGCAGGGACCGACGCCGTTCGAACGCATCCAGAACATCAATGCCTCGGTTATCGGCTTCTTCGGCGAAAAGGATGCAAACCCGTCGCCGGCGGATGTGGCGAAGATAGAGGCAGAATTCAACAAGCACGGCAACGCGTGCGAGTTCCACAGCTACGAGGGCGCCGATCATGCGTTCCAGAACTTTACCAATCCGGAACGCTACCATGAGCCAGCAGCGAACGATTCCTGGGACCGGACCTTGCGATTCCTAGCCGACCAACTGGCTTAATTAGACCGGTTTACGTGCCAGGAACGCGTAACCGAAGACTTCGAAGGCCCGTGCGTTGGGCTCGCCGCCCGCGCCGCCGAACGTATCCACCGCCGGGCCGATTTCGACGTTTTCGAACCCGGCCATCTCGATCATCCGCTTCCAGCCTGCGCACGGCAGGCCTCCGGCGATTCAAGCCGTCCAAAGATCGATATTGCGTATCGCGGCCTCCGGAACCGGTTTGCCGTTGGCGATATCCGCGAATTGCAGGTGCCCGCCCGGCTTGAGGATTCGATGGATCTCCGCGAAGACGTGTTTCTTGTCGGCGCAGAGATTGATGACGCCGTTGCTGATGACGGCGTCGGCCCAGCCGTCTTCGACCGGCATGGCCTCGATCAGCCCCTCTTCGAACGAAACCTGCTCCAGACCCATTTCCTGGGCCGTCGCGCGCGACTTCGCCAGCATCTCTTCCGTCATATCGATTCCGGTAACACGGCCTTCGGGACCGACCTGGCCGGCCGCGACGAAGCAGTCGAAACCGCCGCCCGAACCGATATCGACGACGCGCTCGCCCGGTTCGAGCGTACGCAGCGAGAAGGGATTGCCCACGCCGGCGAAGGATTCAACGGCCGAATCCGGCATCGCTTCGACAACTTCATCGTCGTATCCCAGACGTTTTGCCAGCGGGCGTCCGGTGTGGAAATGGTAGGTCGCGTTCGGCTCGACCGCGACCTCGCGATACTTGCTGCGCACTTCCTCGCGGAGCGCTTCGGGGTCGACGGCAATGTCGACTTCCGTTTCCACGCTCATGGTTCCCCCTTTCTGATTGTCCACGGCTTCTGCGCCACGGTGCTAACAATTACAGCAAATTTCGATTCTGCACCATGCCGGCAAGCCGGCTGCGACACGGTCAACTTGTAACGACGGCCTCCGCCTCGATTTCGACTTTCATTTCCGGCGCGACCAGCGCGGAGACCTCGTACAGGGTTGAGGCCGGCCGGCTGTCGCCGAAATAGCGCTGGCGGATCGGGTTGATTTTCGCCCGGTCGTTTATGTCGGTCAGCAGGACCGTGACCTTTACGATATGTTCCGGCCGCCCACCCGCGGCTCGCAAGCAGCGGTCCAGGCTGTCGATCGCGACCTGGAACTGCTCGGCCGTGTCCTCGGGAATGCTGCCGTCCGGGCGCACGCCGACCGTGCCGGATATCCACAAGCGGTCGCCGGCCCGCACCGCATGGCAGTAATGGCTAACCGGCTCCATCTCGCCCGGCAGCAGGTAACGTTGAATTTCCGTCATGGCGCGTTCTCCCAGGTTTGCCGTCGATGGTGGCGTGCGTTCGTCCGTCCGGCAAGGTTTTGCAGCGGCGCGGGTCCTTGTTAGCATTGCGCCATGCCGGAAACCGTACTCGACAAAGCGGTCGTACGTGAAGGCGACTTTGCCGGGCCGATCGCCTGGCGCGGCGAAACGCTTGGCGCGGAAGACGGCATGCTGCGCCTGGACCGGGCCTGTCTTGAAGAACTCGATGCTGTCGTTGCCGAGTTGCGGGCCAATCCGCTGCCGACCCTGATGGTGACGCCGGACCTGTTCGACCTGCCGGCGTGCCGCGCCTTCATGGGCGGTCAGCCGCCGAAGTCGACCCGTGCGAGGGCGATACCGGCTTCGCCGCCTACCGCGTATAGCAGATACGTTTCGTCACCTTCCGTATAGATCGCCGGATCGCGCAGCTGGTTGACGATGCCGTAGGCGGTGCTGCGGATCGAGGGTTCGTTAGGGGCGTCGGCGCCTTCCCAGGGGAATTCCGGGGCCAGCACCATGACCGGTTCCGATTCCCGCCACTCGGTCCAATCCTTGGAAAGATCGATCGTGCTTAGCAGGATACTTTCCGGCGCGTGGCCCACTTGCGTCCAGAACACGTTCAGAGTGTCGCCGCGTAGCAGCAATGCGGCGTGCCGCATATCCGGATTGAAGATCAGCGGTCCCGTCTCGAATCCGGTATAGCCGTCCTCGGACCGGTAAAGCTGCCCCGGCATGGCAAGCGCATAAACAGCGTCGCCGTACCGGAAAACACGGAAATAGGTGCGTCCGAGGATTTCCGGTTTCGTGGAAAAGTCTATGCCATTCGTCGAGACGGCGACTCGCGTCGCCTGTTTGGCGAAGGCCTCCAGCCCATGGAAATACATGACGATGCGGCGCTCCTCCGCGTCGATATGCACGTCAGGCGAGGCGATGTGCGTTGTCGTCGCTTCGGTGTTGAAATCGTGCGGCCGCTTGCCAGGCATCAATGCCCGGCTGCTCGCCATCGCTTGCGCGCCGCCGTCCGCGGGGACAGGCGGCGGCTCGGTTGGGAACAGGGAGTCCTTTAGATGGAGGCTGCCGGGCGGATGGACCTGCCATGGGCCGGTCAGCGCGTCGGCGTAGGCGAGGCGGATATATTTGCCCTTATGGTCGGCGAAATAGAGGTAGTAGCGGCCGAGTGGGTTCTCGACCCAGTCCGGCACGCGGATCAGCGAGGGGCCCTGGATGTTGCCGCCGATCGAAGGGTGGGTATCGGGCATGACGATTGGGCCGAGCCGTTCCACGTTTATCATCGTTCGTATTCCTGTCTTAACTAAGCTTGGTGGGCCGGTTGCGGGTTTTCACCGACATAACGCGCCCGCGGGCGGATGAGGTCGGGATTTTCGTATTGTTCCTGCGCGTGCGCAATCCATCCGACGCAGCGGCCGATCGCGAAAATCGCCAGGGGTGCGATAGGCGGCAGTTCGAGTGCGCGCTGCATCGCGACCAGCCCGAAATCGATGCTTGGCGCCATGTCCGTTAGATTTAGGGCTGCGGCAGCAAGCGCCCTCGCCGTATCGCGCGCTGGGTTGTCGATTGCTTGGGCGTCAAGCGCTGCCATCAACGCCGTGAAACGCGGGTCGCCGTTCGGGTAAAGGAATTGGCCTATCCCCGGCAACCGCTCGCCACGCTGCAACCGTGCCGCGACGGCTGCCTCGCCGTCACGGATCGCCTCGTCGAACATGGCAGTGACCCGCGCGGTCTCGCCGCCGTGACGGGGTCCCTGCAATGCCGCGAGGCCCGCCTGCACGGCCGCGTAGGGAGTCGACCGCGCGGAGGCAACGCAGCGGACGGTGAACGCCGACACGTTCAACTCGTGATCGGCGCACAATACCAAAGCGGACCGGATAACCTCGCTCGCCGCCGCGGACGCTCCCCAGGCGTGGGCCAACTGCTCGTGAATGGCTCTCGGTATGGGCGTGTCCGATACGTTGGCGGCGACCAGTAGCCGTAGCACGCGGGCGCCCGTACAGGCGACGCCCCAGGCGCGCAAATTCAACGCCTTCATGTCACTCGGCGCGGCGGCGGCAAGGATCGCCTGCATGCGGGCGTAAGGCGATGCGATATCGGGAAGACTGGGAAGCGGCGGATAATCCTGATCGAACGGGTCGCGGTCGTCGCATTGCCAAAGGAGTCCCGCAACGGTTTCGAGGCTGGCAACCGATGCGAGGTGCAGCGCATCCCGGCCGCGATAGTACAGGCGATGATCGTCTATCAGGGTAATCGCCGAATCGAGGAACGGGAGATTTCGTCCGGAGCCGCCGTCGCCGTCCATCTTGGGAGATTTGCGCGCGCGCAGGTTCCGGACGTCGTCCGCGCGATAAAGGCGGTTGCGACTGTTTTCCGCTGGTTCCGACCGGATCAGCCCGCGGCTGACATAGGCGTATAGGGTTGCCCGGCTGACATTCAATTCGGCTGCGGCCTCGCGCGCGTTGAGGTATGCGTTCAAGGGTTTTCCTTATATTGATTGTATCTATCAATATTGACGATATATCAGTCGAATGACAAGTAATTCCCGTCTACAACGATGGGAGAACAATCATGAATGCGGGACTTGAAGGCGTCGTTGCCGCCGAAACCGTCCTAAGTCAGGTAAACGGCATCGAAGGCCGCTTGATCGTCCGCGGACACGATATCGAAGAACTCGCCGGCCAGATATCGTTTGAAGCGATGGCCGCGCTTCTGTGGCGCGACTTCGCGGCCGAGGAATTGAACGAAGCCGAAACAGCCACCGCCCTGGAAGTCAGTCGCCGCGATGCCTTCAAGAAGGTTCCTGCATTGTTGAAAGCAGCCGATGGGCTGTCGCTGGTCGATGGCCTGCGTACGGGCCTGTCTCTTCTGGAAGAGCGCAAGGACAGCCATATCGCGGTTACCGCCGCGATCCCTGTCTTCATCGCTGCCTTGCGTCGCGCATCGCAGGGGTTCGCGCCGGTCGCGCCGTCTTCAGGCAGTGCGCATGTCGCGGATTTTTTTGCCATGCTGAACGCCGAGCCGGCCAGCGACCTGCTCGTCGATGCGTTGGAGACTTACCTGCTAACGGTCGCCGACCACGGCATGAACGCTTCCACCTTTACCGCACGGGTCGTTGCGGCCACCCGCGCGGGAACCGTCGCCAGCACCGTCGCCGCGCTTTGCGCCCTATCCGGGCCGCTGCATGGCGGCGCGCCGGCCCCCGTCCTCGATATGCTCGACGAGATCGGTGATTTCTCACATGTCGATGGCTGGATCGAACGGCATCTCGGCGATGGCGAGCGCCTGATGGGATTCGGCCACCGCGTCTACCGCACACGCGACCCCCGCGCCGACGTGCTGAAAGGCGTTGTCAACCGTGTGCAAAATACGCGGGCCCGCATGGCGCTTGCGGAAACGGTGGAGAAGGCTGCGATTGGCGCGCTCAAGGTACGGTATCCGGACCGGAACCTGGACACCAACGTGGAACTGTTTACCGCGGTGCTCCTCGAAGGCATCGGTCTGCCGCGCGAGCTGTTCACGCCCGTCTTCGCCATGGGCCGGGTTCTTGGCTGGACCGCACACATCTACGAGCAGGTCGCCTCGTCGCGCCTGATTCGCCCGGCGTCAAGCTATGTGGGGCCATTGCCCGAAGGCGCGCCCTTGCTCGCCGTTGCGGGCTAACGCAAAGGCAGATCGATCCGCGATGCACGTATCGCGTCGCGATAGAACGTCAGGTCCGGAATGCGGCCAGCCGGGATGTGCGAGAAGTGGTCCCGGTCGCATGCGGCGATGGCGATGCGGATGCGGTGGCCTTCGCGGAACCGCCAGGAGGTCGGATAGAGCGAGAAGGCGAGTTCGGCCGGTTCCCCCGGCGTCAGCAGTTCGGCGTCCGCTTCCTCCAGGCTGTGATAGGGCCCGACCCACTGCAAGCCAGCCGGTGTCTCACGCACCTTGCGATGCAGCGCGCGTAGAATACCTTCCGTGACATATCGCGTGCGACCACCCGGATCGACGTCTTCGAGATAGACGAAAAACGAACCGTCCTGTTCCGTCGTGGCGACATGCAGGGTCACGACCGGATGGCCGGTCAACGTCTGGTCCTGCGGCAAGGGGCCGCTTGTATAAGTCAACATGCGTTCGTCGCGGCCGTGCCAGTCGTCGTAATAGGTCTCGACGGCGATGGTAGACAGGCGCTCGTAGCGCGTCCGGTTTCCGGTTCCGCAACGGAAGTCGGGCCGATGCAAATCGGCAGCGACCGCTTCATCCGGCGCTTGCTCGCTCAAACCGCCATTTGCGGCGAGATAGAAACAGCGGCTCACCGCTTCCGCCACGGGCCAGCCGTCCGCCGCTCGCCACGTTTCTTCGCCCATGGTGAAGTAGTGGACCGGATGTTCGGCCTCGAGCCCGGTATCGATGCCTTTCACATAGTGATCGAAGAAGCGGAGATATTCGGCCAACAATTCGAACTGCGGCGCCTGGGTCGCGCCCCGGAAGGGACTGATATGGGTGCGTGCGCCGTGGTCCCATGGGCCCATGATCAGATGCTTGTGCTTCACGCAGAGCGACAGGTAGCGCCGGATCGCGGCATTCCCGAAACCGCCGCCGTCCATCCAGCCGGACACGCAGTAGTAGGCTGTGTCCGGGTTGGTGTGCTCGGCATAATGCGCCGGACCGATCAGGGCGCTGTTGTAATCCGGATCGTAGCTCAAACCGGTATCGCGGAACCGGAATTCTCGCAGGAAATCGTCGGCGTTGAAGTTGGCGAAGTGTTCGGCGATCGCGGTGTCGCGCTGTTGCCCGTTCGCATCGTCGTCGACCGGCGCCGGGCCGTCGTAACGTGGGTGGGTAAAGTAGGAAAACTGCTTCAGCGCCTCGCGGTCGTCATGGTCCAGCGCATTGGCGACCGCGCCATAGGATCCAGGCAGGTGATTCAGCAACAGGCCGCCGAGGTAGAAGTGATCGGAATAGGTGTCCCAGACCGCGAAGGACGGGATGACCGCCCTGACCGCCGGATGGCCGGTGGTGGCAAGGAAGTCCGCCGAAGCGCCGACATAGGATATGCCGGTCGAGCCGATCGTGCCGTCCGACCAGGATTGCGCCACCAGCCAGTCCGCGAGCTCGCGGTAATCCTCGCGCTCCCGCGGCGAGCGAAATCCATCACGCGACCCGGAGGAAGCGCCGGTGCCGCGCACGTCGGCGACCACCACCGCGTAGCCGTGTGGCACGAAATAGTCGCGAATATACCCGGTGTTCGGGCTGGCCTCGACCTCCGCCGCTGCCGCCGGCGCGACCTTGAAACGGCGGTAATAGGGCGTGTTGATCAGCAGGGCCGGAAGCGTTTCGCCAGGAGGCAAATCTTTTGGCAGATGTACGTCAAGGGCGATGCCGACACCGTCGCGCATGGTCACGTAGCAGGAACTGAGGGAGACATCCGTACCGAAGCGTGGCGGATTATCCGCGGCGTAGCGTTCGGGCGTGACCGCCCAGGCGTCGGCGTTCTTTGAGCTGTCGGACATTACGGTTCTCTATTCGATTGCACCGGGTTTGCGTTAGTCTCGGCAGCGAAGCACGAAAGAACAAGCCCATGATCGAATCTTCTCTGCCGTCCGGAAAACTTCCCGCAGACTTGCTGAGGCGTCTATTGGCGCCGTTCCGCAGGGATTCCCCGGAACTGTTGCTGCCGCCTTCGGTTGGGGAGGATGCCGGCGTGATCGGTATCGGTGGCGGCGCGCTGGTCGCGGCGACCGATCCGATTACCCTGACGGGAAGCGAGGTCGGCGGCCATGCCGTGCTGATCAACGCCAATGACGTCGCGGTGCTCGGCGTGCGGCCGCGATGGTTCCTGGCTGTGTTCCTGCTGCCGGTCGGGACGACCGAATCCGACGTCACCGGCATGTTCGAGAATATGCGCCAGACGCTCGAGGCGCTCGATATCCTGCTCGTCGGCGGCCATACCGAAGTCACCCCGGCGGTCGTTCAGCCCGTCGTGACCGGACAGATGCTGGGCTTTCGGGAAGATGGCGAATTCGTCAAAACTGGCGGTGTACAAATCGGCGATACCGTGCTGCAGATCGGGGCCGCGCCGGTGGAAGGGGCTGCGGTCGTTGCCTTGGAAATCGGCGACACCCTGGATATATCGCCGGCGCTGCTGGCGGAAGCCCGCGGCGCCATCCACGATCCTGGAATATCGGTCGTCGAGCCCGCGCTGCGCGCCGCGGAATTGGGCGCGAGCGCGATGCACGATCCGACGGAAGGCGGGCTGTCCGCCGGGTTGCACGAACTCGCCGAAGCGTCGGGTCTGGCGTTGCGGGTCGATGGGGATGCTGTGCTGTGGTACCCCCCCGGCATCGCGCTGTGCGATGCGGTGGGCGCCGATCCCTGGGGTATGCTGGCGTCGGGAACGCTGCTTGCGTCCTTTCCCGCTTCGCTGGTCGACGAGGCGGTATCCGAGCTCGGGGCCGTGGAGTATTCCGTTGCACGACTGGCGGTGGCCGAGCCTGGCACCGGGGTTACGTTCAGGGACGACAGGCCGCTGCCGCGTTATGAACGGGACGAGCTTTCCCGCGTTTTGACCAAGGCATAGCGTCTTCGCGCGCCGCGGGGGTACAGTATTCGCCGACCCTTTGGGAGGACACGCGATGCCGCACGACCTCAGCTTCTCGAACCGTCATCAGGATCTGGCCGCCCGTGACGAGGATTACGTGCTGGGTTGGCGCTTCGAACCGCGCATCGTCTTCGAGCGCGGAGAAGGAACGCGCCTGTTCGATGTCGACGGCAACGCCTATTACGACATGAGTTCGGGCATGATGTCGCTGACCTTGGGGCATGCGCATCCGGAGCTGGTCGACACGATCAAGAGCATGGCCGACCGCTTTACGCACCAATCCTCCTGGTACAGCAATCCCTGGGCGATCGAATTCGCCGAGCTGCTGGCGACGACTTTGCCGGGCGAACTGAAGATGACCAACTTCGCCGTCACCGGATCGGAGGCGAACGAGATCGCCATGCGTATGGCGCTGGGTGCGACCGGACGGTTCGATATCTGCTCGATGGTGCGCGGGTTGCATGGCGGCTCCCTGGCCGCGGAATCCGTAACCTCGGTCGGCGGTGCGCGGCGGCGCGGACTGGGCCCGTTGACCCTGCCGGCGCGCTCGAACTGCATCGTCCCCGCCTTCTATTACCGGGCGCCGGTCGACGATCCCGATCAGTGGGACGATATCAGTCTCAAGATGACAGAGGAACTGATCGAATACACCACGTCGCAGGAGGTCGCGGCCCTCATGCTGGAACCAATCGCCGTACCGGGCGGCATGATCGTGCCGTCTGAACGCTGGCTGCGCGGAATCCGCGAGATCGCCGACAAGTGGGGCGCCTTACTGGTCTTCGACGAGTGCCAATTGGCTCCCGCGCGGACCGGCAAGTTCTGGGCGTTCGAGCATTTCGGCGTCGTCCCCGACATCGTCACCTTCGGCAAGGGACTGACGGCGGGTTTCGCCAACTGCGGTGCCGTGACGACGCCGGAGATTGCGGAGAAAACACGCGGCACCAAAGGGCTGCCCTGGGCCGGTACCTATCCGCAGGATCCGCTGCCCTGTGCGGTGGCGCTGACCCAGCTTCAGGTCGTGCTGCGCGACAATTTGGTCGAGAAGGCCGAGCGGGAAGGGGAATTCGTCGGTGCGCGGTTGTCCGAAGTACAGGACAAGCACGATTGCATCGGGGATGTGCGCGGCAAGGGTCTTTATCGGATGCTCGATATCGTCAAGGACCGTGAGAGCAAGGAGCCGGACTCGGAAATGGCCGAACGCATCCGCTATCACGCGCTTGAGGAAGGCCTGCTTTTGATCGCGGTGAAGAACTATGTCCGTTTCTGCCCACCTCTGATCGCCAGCCACGAGGAACTCGACGATATGATCGGACGGTTGGACGCCGCGATCGGCAAGGCCGAGGAAGGCCACGACATCGGCACCAATCTGAGCGCCTCCAGTTCGCTCGCATCCAACAGCATCACCGGATAGGAAGAAACGTCATGAAAGAATTCATCATCCAGGAAACGGAATCGCCCACTTTCGGTGGGCGGTCCTTCGGCGATGTGGGGCAATACGAGCGTTTGACCGGCTACGCGATCGGCGCCGTCGATCCCGCCGATCCTCGAAACGCCGGTATCGTCAATATCGACAAGGCGCCGCGCAATCCGGATGGGCTGGTCGAATACAAGGTCGATATTTGTATCCTGTGCCCCGTCGATCCGGAAAAGGCGAATGGCTGGCTGTTCTACGAAGTGCTGAACCGCGGTTCGAAACGGGCTGTCTGCCGCGTCAACAGTGCCCCGGCGGTCAATACCTCCCGCGACGCGGGCGACGCCGGCAACGGTTTCCTGATGGAGCAAGGCTACACTTTGCTGTGGTCCGGTTGGCAGGACGATGTAAAGGACGGTGATGGCCGTATGCGCGCATATTATCCGGTCGCGAGCGGCGGCGATGTGGCGCTGACCGGGCGGGCACTTGACGAAACGATCGACGAGACCAATACAAAGACCATAGCGAAAGAGCTCATCTATCCGGCCGCCAGCCCGGACAAAGCAGATGCCAGCCTGACCGCGCGCGTGCGGGAACGCGACGAACGGCAACGGCCGGCAGGTCTCGACTGGCGTTATATCGACGAGAACCATATCGAGATCACGCGTCCCGACGATCCGGCGTTCGACGCCGGCACGATCTTCGAGTTCGTTTATACGGCGAAAGACCCGCGCGTGACGGGGCTGGCCTTCGCCTCGCACCGGGACATCGCCTGTTTTCTGCGCGGCGGGCAACCTGATGCAGCGGGAAATCCGAATCCGTTGGCATCCGCGCCGCCGCAGAGACTTACGCTGTTCGGTATCTCGCAGAGCGGGCGCTTCGTGCGTGACTTTCTGTATCAGGGCTTTAACGAGTCCTTGGAAGGTGGGCGCGTGTTCGATGCCGCGGTGCCGGTTATCGCCGGCTCGCGCAAGACGCAGATCAACAGGGCCTTCGCGCAGCCGGGCCGCTACCAGCGCCAGCACGAGGATCACTGCTATCCGGGTGACCAGTTCCCCTTCGCCTATCGTGAGCTGACCGACCCGATTTCCGGACTGACCGACAGCGTGCTGGCGCGCTGCGAGGTGACGGGCACGACGCCGAAGATTATGCATTTCGACACCGAGACCGAAATTTGGTCGGCGCGGGCGTCGCTGGTCGTGACCGATTGCGAGGGCAACGATATCGATCAGCCCGACGATGTCCGGGTCTACCTCGCTTCCGGTATACCGCATGGCTGGGCGAATCCGCCGAACGGTACTGCGATGCAACTGCCGGATAGCGAACTGTGCTACGGCGCCTTGATTCGGCCCCTATTGTCCGCGCTAAAGGATTGGGTCGAGGACGGCACCGCGCCGCCGCCCAGCTGCTTTCCCAGCATTAGTGCCGGTACACTTGTGCAGCCGCTGTCGGCGGGATTCCCGGAACTCCCCGATTTCGCCTATGAGGGGACGATCAACGGGCTTTGCCTTATGGATCATTCGACGATCCCGCCGGCCGAGGGTCCTGCCTATCCGGTACTGGTGTCGACTGTCGACGCGGACGGCAACGCCACAGCCGGACTCCGCCACCCCGTCCTGCAGGTGCCGCGGGCGACCCTGCTGGGCTGGAACCTGCGTGCGAAGGGATACGGCGAAGGCGATATCTACAGCTCCATCGGCGGCAAGATGCCGTTTGCCGAGACGCGCGCCGAACGGCTTACGAAAGGCGATCCGCGACCGTCGATCGAAGAACGCTATCCCGGAAACGGCGACTACGTTGCGCAACTACGGGAAGCGTGCGATGCGATGATCGCCGAGGGACTGTTGTTGCCCGAAGACGCGGACAGAATTGTCGCGGCCGCCAAAGCCGGCGAGAATGTGCTGACGGCGGCTTAGCGCAAACGAGCATGGCAGCGGCACTCTCGTACCTGACGCTCCTGGCTAAAGGGAGGTGCGGTTCGTTGCGCCCTCAGAAGTGACACTGGAGGCTATTGACGGTCGACGATGTTACGTAATTGGGTATTCCGTAATATCAGGCGCTATTGACGTCCGAAAGCGGCGCATGATCGGAACTTAACCTCGGCCAACCTTATGGCCGAGTTATATCCAGTTTCGGACATGGCCTTGAATACTGCGGATGGGAACTGTTGCGTGTCGCAGTGGGAAATAGCGACAATCAGCTCTCCTCTCGCGACTAATACATTTTTGGATACGCCATAGCCTTAGATGTGCGACTTGTTGGAAGGGAATAGCTATGCAAAAACAAGCCTTTATTAGGGCACTATTAATAGCATTGGTTGTTATCTCCATAGTCCCGTTGCGTATCGTTCGGAGCGATGCAGCGGCGACGGACAAGCTTGCCGGAAACGCGCACCTGGAGCGTGCGCTTCAATTCCAGGCCAAAAACGATATCAATTCCGCCGTTATCGAATTGAAGAACGCCTTGCGGGCCAACTCCGAAGACGGTGCGGCGCGTCTGATGTTGGGCGAGCTTTATGTCGAACGGGGCGAAGGGGCCGCGGCGGAGAAGGAACTGTTGCATGCCCAACGTCTCGGCATTGATACGAGACGCTTAATCACGCTACTAAGCCAGGCGCGGCTTTTACAGCGAAAGTATCGAGAGGTTCTCGACCAGACCCGGATCGTGGAGGAATACTCACCCTCCCTCAGGGCCGCTGTACACGTGCTTCGCGGAAAATCGTATCGCGGTCTTCGCAATTATCCGGCGGCTCGCGAAGCCTTCGAAGCCGCGCTAAAAATCGACGCGAATTTACTGGAAGCGCGCATCGCTCTCGGCCGCATAGCTTTGGCGCAGGGAGAGCTTGAAAGGAGCGACGAATTTCTCTCGCAAACAAAGCAGCTGGCGCCAAACGACCCTGACGTTCTGGCCTTCGCGGGCGACGTTGCGTTTGCGCGGCGCGATTATTCCGGATCGGAATCGGCCTTTGCGCGAGCAATCGAGAGCCGGCCCCAATCTCCCTCGCTACTGATTAGGCTTGCACGGGCTCAACTCCTGCGGGGCAAGCCAAAAGAAGCGCTTATCCATCTCGAAAATGTACTGCAGATCAACAATCGTATCGCTATCGCTTACTTCCTCCGCAGCCTCGCCACATTCGAATTGCGCCGTTACAAGCAAGCGGAGACCTACGCCGGGGAAGCGCTGATCCTGGCGCCGCAATATGCGCCGAGCCGCTTTATTCGTGGCGCCGCGCGTTTCGCCCAAGGGAATTACAAAGGGGCGCATGATGAGCTGGAGCTCTTCGTCGAAACAGCACCTGACCATACGCTCGCGCAAAAGATTCTGGCAAAATCCAAGCTGTATTTAGGAAAAGCGGAAGAAGCCTTCAGCGCGGCAAAGGAACTATCAGAGAGCGCCCCCGAAGATGAAGCCTTACTGAATTTGGCAGGCCTGTCGGCGATCCAGACGGGTGATTTCATCACTGGCCGCGCCTATCTCGAAGCAGTGGTGCGAGGCGATCCAGAAAATGTCGCCGCGCGAGCGCGCCTTGGCTGGGCGCGATTTGCGCTTGGTGACTTCGAGGCCGGTTTAAAAGATCTGGAACGCGCTGTCGAGGCGAGCCCGGCGATGCCTTACACCGAATTCCGGATCATTCGCCAATATGTATTGGAGAACCGGTTCGAAGACGCACTTTTGGCGACGCGGCGCTATCAGCGCCGGAATTCCAAGGATTCCACCGGTATTGTCCTCGAGGCCGTTATCTTGCTAGCGCAAGGGCGACGTGCCGCCGCCGCCGCAATTCTGCGCGAATCCCTGGCTGCAAGGCCGGGCGATGCACAGATCGGCAGTTTCCTTGCATCGGTCGCCCTGAAAGGGCGGCGATTCAACGAGGCCGAGCGGGTGTACCGACAGCTCCTGGAGGGGAACCCCGGCCATGCTCCGACTTTGCTCGCCCTTTCCCGCTTAAAGCGCGCGGCGGGCGACGCCGATGGGGGCAAACTCTGGATGGGAAAAGCCCGTGACGCCCTGGACGCGGCGCTTCGGCGCAACCCTGATGACGTGCCTGCGGGGCTTATGAGGGCTGAAATCGCTTTAGCGGAACGGGACCTTAAAACGGCGCGCCCGCTTATCCAGGCTTTTGAAAAATCGTCCTTGATTAATCCAAGGGTTATAGCGCTTAGCGCCCAGTTGGCGATCGTGGATAAGCGCTTCGACGATGCGGCGCGCGTCTATCAACGATTGGTGAATCTTACACATTCAACCAAAGACGTGCTTCGGTTGGCCGAGGCGCATTGGCGTGCAAAAAGACCGGATTCAGCGATTGCGACACTTTCTGGCTGGCTAAAACGGCTCCCCGGGAACCCGCCAATTCGTTCCAAGCTCGGCGAATATTTTCTGCAGCTGCGCCGTTGGACGGACGCCGAGAGACTCTATTCGCCGCTGGTCGAGCAGTTTCCCAACCATGCCGCCGCGAGCAACAACCTAGCTTGGGCGCACCTTCAACTCGGCAGTTTGGACAAAGCGCTGGAGCATGTGAAACACGCAAGAGAACTCGCGCCCGACGATTCGAGCATTCGGGACACGTTTAACAAGGTCATCGCGGCGCGGCGCGAGAGACCCTCGCCGCGCGAAACGGACCCGTTGACAGCGCGCGTCAGCGAACGTGTCGCGGCGGTCGTGGCCGAGTTTCCGCAAGACAAAAATTCACGGTTCCACATCGCTCGAACGCTGTTGCAAACGGTCAAAACCATGCTTGATGAGCTCCTATCGGATGAAACCGCTTTCGCCGAGCGCCCGCGGGCAAAGGCCCTTATGGACAAGTTGCCCACGCAGCTGTCTGAATAGTTGCGGATTCGTGTTTGAATTTGAGTTTGGCTGCCAATTCGGATTTCTTGAACTGTCGGAATTCTTTACACTCACCGGAATGCGCGGATACTTCACCTTCGTTACATTTAAGTTATTGATTTAAAAGATTAAATGAAAAAATGAATTTGCTGTTTAGCGGAAATCCTCAAATCAAGTGTCGGAATTCTTTACAATCCAAGGTGCAGAAATTCGTCAGAAATAAAATTAGTTGGTTAAATCAGTGTGTTATAAGTATGGCCCGTAAATTGCACGCTATAGTATGTTTGCGTCTTTAAGGCAATCGGGAGAGGATTTTGCTGAAAATAAATCTACTTAAAATAAGCAATCGGACCGTTGCAGCCGCCGTAATTGTTGCAACCGGTGTCTTGTTCGGCGTTGCAAATGGCGTAAAGGCGGACGTCATCACCCAGACCATCGATTTTTCTTTTACGAATTTTGCTGGTATTGTTGGTGCTATCGGCAGCGGTGCGCATGATCCTATCTCCGGTGCGGTCACATACACCTACGACACCAGCGCCAGTTCAGTGGCTACGGCGGCTGACAGCGTTTCGTTTAGCGATCCGGTTGGGGTTTTTCCGACGACAAACGTTTTCTTTGACTTCAGAACCGGAGGCGACGTTAACAACGCTGTTAACGGGTTCGAGTTCGATTTTTATTTCGAGGAATTGGCTGTATTCGGCAGCAAAACCGATTGGCTAATGCAACTTGGCGGTTCAAATCCCGCCCCCGATTTTGAAACAGGGTCGAGTTCCAACACCAGTGTTTGGGCGGCCAGTTTCTTGTATAATGACGTCGCTCAATCCACTACCGACGACAGCGGCTTTTACAATTCATTTGACGAGACGTTGATCGTGACCTCTTCATCGGACACAGGTACAGGTGATCCCGGTGGCTCGCAAGTACCGGAACCCGCCGCATTCGCCGTCATGTTGCTGGGGCTCGGCAGCCTATTATTGATGCGCCGGCGTCGCAGGATACGCCTTTGATTCCCATCGCTCGGATAACACTATCGGCCAAGGGAAGTTATTAAAATACTCGGGTACTAAGTGAGTGTTTGTGAAAGCGAATGCCCGCAAAAGGTCGACGGGTCTTGGCCGGATTCAAACTTGGTATCACTCACCATGTGCGTTGTCAGGAAAATGCCGACTTGATTCCGTTTAGAGCAGATGGGGTAGATGGCTCCCGCTCCGGGCTTTGCAATGCCCGATTCGATCGAATTCTATAACAGGCTTGGCGAAAATTTCGTTGCGGTCGCGGTCGGAACTCAAGAGTCGAGATCCAAATTAAGAACTGCTTCCTACCAGCCCATCATGCCCGACTGACGCCGCGGGTCGGCGCCGCCGAACAGGCGGCCCTTCTCGCGGTCATGGACGATGGTGCAGACGGCACCGGCGGCGCGGGTCAGTTCCGGCCACTGCTCGACCGCATGGCCCCGCCGTTCCAAGTCCGCCACGGTGTCGTCCGAAACGCGGTTTTCAATCTTCACCTTACCGGGGTCGGGACGGTGTGGTTCGAAGGAATCCGGGTGGCTGTAGGTGGCGAAGCGCGGAGCCTCGATGGCTTCCTGCGGCGTCATGCCGAATTCGTTGATGTTCAGGAACACCTGCGTCATGGACTGACACTGCACGTCGCCGCCGGGCGTGCCGAAGGGCATCGTCACCTGGCCCCTCTTGATCGCCATCGCTGGATTGGGCGTCAGGCGCGGGCGCTTGCCCGGTGCGATGGACGACGCATGTTCGGGGACCGCCCAGCTCTGCGATCCGCGACCGGAGCAGACGATGCCGAGTCCGGGGATCACCGGCGATGAGGCGGAGGTATCGCTCGGCGTCACCGAGAAGGCGTTGCCCTCCCGGTCCACCGCGCAGGCATAGGAGGTGTCGTATTCGATCAGCGCCGCGCCATGCACCGCCGCCGAGGGACCGGATCCGCCGCCGCCATTGTAGCCCGGTACGGCGCCGAACGGCGGCATGCCAGGCGACGCCTGTTCCGGATCGATCATCGCGCGCCGCGCGACGACGTAATCGTCGGACAACAGATGGTCGAGCGGCACGTCGATGAAGCGGGGGTCGCCGTAATAGCGTTCGCGGTCGGCGAAGGCGAGCTTGATCGATTCCAGCACCGTGTGGATGTAATCGGGTGAATTGTGCCCCATGCCCTTCAGGTCGAACCCGTCGAGCAGCGACATGATCTGCAACAGGACAGGTCCCTGGCACCAGGCGTCGCAGGTGTAGATATCGAAGCCGAAATAGCTGCGCATGACCGGGGCCTCGATACCGACCCGGAAGTCGCTCAGATCCTCCGCCGTCATCAGCCCGTCGTTCT
>CAYLTU010000011.1:0-39608 GCA_964386465.1 uncultured Rhodospirillaceae bacterium | reverse complement strand
ACCCATGACATGGGTTCGGATATTCTTGTGAATCCGCTCTTTATCAATAAGTTAGATCAGATTCACGCGATTCCAACGAACCACGATCTGATCTGGCCCCTTTTATCCTACCGGCACATTGTCGATCAGGCGGGTACGCCCCAGATAGGCAGCGGCCAGAACGCGCGCCGGCCGGTCGGCCCGTTCGAGGGGCTCCAGCGTATCGGCGTCGCAGATTGCGACATAGTCGATCGGGCCGAAGCCGGCGTCTTCCAGCGCTGATCTTCCGGCCGCGATCGCCGCGGCGCTGGCGTCCCCGTTCGAGAGCTTCGCCGCGATGTCGTTAAGGGTCTTATACAATGCCGGGGCGACGGCACGCTCTTCCGGCGACAGGTACCAGTTGCGCGAAGACATCGCCAGGCCGTCGGTCTCGCGGACGGTTGGAACGCCGACGATCTCCACCGGAATATCGAGGTCGCGGGCCATGCGGGTGACGACCCGAAGTTGCTGATAGTCCTTTTCACCGAAGAAGGCGCGGTCGGGCAGCGCCTGCAGCAGCAGTTTGCTCACGACCGTCGCCACGCCGCCGAAGAAGTGCGGACGGCTTGCCCCGCACAGACCTTCCGTCAGGCCGGAGACGGCGACGCTGGTCGAGAAACCGTCGGCATACATTTCTTCAACCGGCGGTACGAAGGCGAGGTCGGCGGACAGGCCTTCCAGCTTGGCGAGATCGTCGGCCTCGTCGCGCGGATAGGCTTCGAAATCCTCGTTCGGCGCGAACTGGGTCGGGTTGACGAAGATCGTCGTCACCGCGTGGTCGCAGGTCCGCAGCGCCGCTTCGACCAAAGCCAGGTGACCCTCGTGCAAGGCGCCCATGGTCGGAATCAGCCCGACGCTTTCATCCCGTCGCCGCCATTCCCAGACTTTGGTGCGTAGACTGGCGACGTCGCGGACGACTTCAAGACTCTTCACTTCGCCGTCTTTAACGGTTTGCACGGTTCTCACTCTTGTTTTTACCCTCAAATAGAAGGCAGGAAGCATCGATAATCGAAATCTGCCCCCTCAGGGCGGTCTGTACAAGTCCCGTTATGTTGCACAGCACAATGAATGTCGAGTGGCGCAGTTTGCGGTGGGCGTTCGCGTGCTTCTACCTTAGTGTCGCGGCATGCATCCGACCGTTCAATTATTGCCTGGCCGGCACAAACGCTTGAAATCCGGCCACCCCTGGATTTTCTCGAATGAAGTTGCGAAGACCGACTCGGAGGCCATCGAGGCGGGCGCGGCCGTGACCGTCATCGGCGACAACGGCGAGATTTACGGCACGGCGTTGTACAACCCGCACTCGCTCGTCGCCGGGCGACTGATAGACCGATCCGGCGGCGTCGAACCCGACAGCGCCTTCTTCGCCGACCGGCTCGGCCGGGCGGCGGCGCTGCGCGACCGTCTGTTCCAGGATCCCTTCTATCGCCTGATCCATGCGGAGGCGGACGGCCTGCCGGGCCTGATCATCGACCGGTACGGCGATGCCGCCGTAGTCCAGTGCAATATTGCGGGGATGGATGTCCGGCGGGACGCGATCCTCGAGGCGCTGGACCGGACGCTGAAGCCGCATACGGTGGTCTTGCGTAACGACTCGCAAAGCCGGGTGCGGGAATACCTGCCGCTGGAAGTCGCAACGCCGCGCGGCGAAAGTGAAGTCCCGGTCCGGTTGCGGGAAAACGGCGCCATGTTCCTGGCAAGTTTGGCGCAGGGCCAGAAAACCGGCTGGTTTTACGATCAGCGGGAAAACCGATCCTTCGTGGCCGCGCTGTCGCGTGGCGGACGGCTGATTGATTTTTATTCCTACGGTGGCGGATTTGCGATCCAGGCCCTTCGGGCCGGCGCCGCGGAGGCGGTATTGGTGGATCGTTCCGCCAGCGCACTGGAGAACGCGTCCGAATCGGCGGCGCTCAACGGTGTCGCCGACCGGTGCCGGTTCGTAAAACAGGATGTGTTCAGGGAAATGGAGCGATTGTCCGCCGATGGCGCGAAGTTCGACGTGGTGGTCGCCGACCCGCCGGCCTTCGTGAAATCGAAGAAGGATCTGCGCCGTGGCGGTCGCGCCTACCGCAAGATGACGCGTCTCGCCGCCGGGCTCGTCGCGCCGGGAGGGATCCTGTTCGTTGCCTCTTGCTCGCACAATATGGCGCCGGACCAATTCGGGGATTTGGTGAAACAGGGTTTGGGGGATGCCGGCCGGTTGGGCCGCATCCTACGCGCGGCGGGCGCCGGTCCCGACCATCCGGTGCATCATGCGCTGCCGGAAACGGCGTATCTGAAGAGTCTGACCCTGCAGCTGGACTGAATTTCAAAGGATGCGGACGGCCGCCAGCTCTCGGAAGGGTTATCCTTGAGCCGGCGACCGTCCGCGGCCGTTCGGGGGGTGCCCTTAATGTAGGTAATGCCGCCGCTGGAAGGACGGTTTTTCACCTCGATGTGAACAGGTGTGTACGCCGCTTCAGGAGGCGGGCAGGATCAGCCGGAATTCGGTTCCGTTCTCCCCCGACTCCACGAGGGACAGATCGCCGCCGTGATTGCGCGCCAACTCCCGCGCAATCGCCAGGCCCAGGCCCGTACCACCGGCGCGGACGGAGCCTTCGAACGGCCGGAAGAGCTTCTCGCGCGCCCGTGGCGGCAGGCCGGGCCCATCGTCGCGGATTGCGATCTCGACCATTTCGCCGCTCTTCTCCACGCATACGCAAACGTGATTTGCGCCGGCTTCGGCCGCATTCCGCGTCAGGTTGGAGAGCACTCTGAACAGTTGGTCGCGATCGCCGGTAAGTTCGAAACCGTTTTCGACCCGGTTCTGTATATCGGTTTCGATGCCTTTGATCGCAGCGATACCCTGGGCCACATCCTCGACTAGCGGACCGAGCGCCACCCGTTCCCGTTTCTGTGCGGTTTCCTGGTGCCGGACGTAGTCCAACGTATCGCTGCACAGTCCGACCGCCCGATCGATCGCGGAGATCAGGGTCGGCGTTACCCGTCGGACGTCCGGGTCGTCGCTACCCTCGAGCCGGTCGGACACGACCAGTGCGGAGGACAGGATGCCACGCAAATCGTGATTGATTTTGGCGACGGCCGTGCCTAGCGCGGCCAGACGCGCCTTCTGTTGAAGGGCTGCCCGCAGGGCCCCTTGCATGCTTGTCAGCTCACGTTGCGCGACGCCGATTTCATCACCGCGGTCCGACGGTTCAAAGATGCGCTTGGCGTCTTCGGGATCTTCACGGAACGCCGTCATGTTCGCTGTGATCCGCCGCATCGGCCGGACCAGAATCCATTGCAATGTCAAGAACACGAGCGTAGCGGTAATGAGCGAGATGACCAGGGAGAGAACGAAAATTCGCCAAGCGAAATCGACAACCGCAATCCGCAGTGGGCGTTCCTCCATCACCACTTCGATGGAGATTTTCGGATCCTTAGGGGAGGGGCCGGTCACTCGGAGGACACGGTCCTCGGTTCGGGTCAGGACCGCCATCGCCTCTATTATCAATTTCGAAAGCGACCGGTCGCCCAGATCGATATTGCCCTGAACCGCCGGCGGGGCCTGGCTGGACAGGATAAGCTTCGCCCCGCCGCGCCGGACGTTGATTCCGTAGACACCTACATGCGCGAGCAACTCTTCGCGCAGCCGGTCGCTGACCATGTCGTCCGGCGCGATGTCGAGAGTCAGGATGGCCAGATGGCCGGCGCTCAGCTTCTCGTTCAGCCAGGAATCTCGGAACCGTGCGACGGAGGGTACGAAGATCAGGACTTCGGCCAGCATGACGAAGAAGATCGTAAGGACGAGGAGGCGTGCCGAAAGACTATGCATCTTGGCGCTACTGCGGCTGTTTGCGCGCGCCCGTGTGCCGGACGCTTGCTTGCAAGGTCATGGCCGGTCTCCAAAGCGCTCGCGCTGATACAATCACGACGTGCTGCGTTCCTTGAATTTCTTATACAAGATCGGTAGCAACGACAATATCGCCAAACCGACCAATGCGAGGATGATGTCGGTCGTAAACGCGTTTTCCAGCGTGAACGCTTTGCCGCTTTCGAAAATGCTGCCAAGCCCCACACCGACCTGTATTAGGACGAAGGTCCCCGGAATGATCCCAATAACGGTTGCCGTGACATAGGTCCGGAGGGACACGCCGAGGAATGCCGGGACAAGGTTTACGACGAAAAACGGGAATAACGGTATGAGGCGCATCGCCAGCAGATAATTGAACGCATCCTCCTGAAAACCGACCTCCATCCTTTTCAACCATGGGCCCATGCGCGCTTCCAGGGCGTCGCCGATTGTCGTTTTCGCGATCAGGAAAAGCGCGGTCGCGCCGACAGTTGCCGCGACGACGACAACCGTCGCGCCTAAGACCAATCCGAAAAGGAATCCGCCGAGAATTGTTAGTATGGCGCCGCCAGGCAAAGAGAACGCCACTACTACGATATACACCAGCATATATACGAGAGATGTGACGAAGGCGTTGCGCTCGACCTGCTCCAGCAACCAGGTTCTGTGTTCGCGTAACGACTCGAAGTTGAAATATTGGTCGAAACCGACCAGGAAAAATAGTGCGAACCCGGCGGCCAAAACCGCAATCGGCCACAACCGCTTTACACTGAAAGGTTGCCCGCCGCCGGCCGATTTTCCAGTTTGTTCTTCGCTCACGCCTTCCTCGTTCTGGTCGAGCATGTCTGTCTGTCGTTCAGTTCGCCTAGTCTGCCATCTATAACAGGCGCGCCACAGGCACCAGTCACCTTAGCGTGACATCTCATGGTACCATGCCCCTCCGTCGGGTGCGGGATCACCCAGCGCAGGCCGATTGACTTGCCGCAACGCACCTTTTATACAGCGCCATCCTTACGAAATCCGTAACCGGAGAGTCGCCGTGAAACGTACATTTCAACCCAGCCGTATCGTCAGGAAGCGGCGTCATGGGTTTCGCAGCCGAATGGCGACAAAAGCCGGCCGCAGGGTCCTGGCCCGGCGTCGCGCGCGCGGCCGCAAGCGGTTATCCGCTTAGTCCCACCGATTAAGCAATGCGAACGGCATTCGAGCGCCTGAAACGGCGCGCGGAATTCCGCCGTTTGACCAGGGCGCGCCAACGCTGGGCGACCCCGGGCCTCGTGCTGCAGGCCTTGGCTCGGCCGGGCGAAGAAGGTGCTGCGCGGGTCGGTTTGACGGCGAGCCGCCGGGTTGGCAACGCGGTGCGCCGCAATCGCGCAAAGCGGCGCTTGCGCGCGCTGGCGGAGAAGTTTATCCCTCTGCATGCCGCGCGCGGCCACGACTATGTTCTGGTTGCGCGCGCGGCGACCGTTGACAGGCCGTATGCAGCGCTTGTCGAAGACCTTGAAACCGCGATGAAGCGGCTCAACGTATGGCGGGACAACTGAGGGTGCGTTCGATGTCTCCGGCGGCGGCCGTTCTGCGGCTTTTAATACGAGGCTACCAAGTCGCGGTTTCACCGTTTTTCCCGGCGCATTGCCGCTATTGGCCAAGCTGCTCGGCCTACGCGGCCGAGGCGGTCCGGAAGCATGGCGCGCTGGGTGGCGGCTGGCTTGCGGCCAAGCGGATAGCGCGATGCCATCCATGGGGCGGATCGGGCGTCGATCCGGTACCCGAGTCGTGCTGCAGGAAACGGCATTCACAGGAAGAGACGACGGTGACCGAAGGAATGGAACAGGGCGCATGATCGAACAAAAGAACGTGATGGTCGCCATCGTCATTTCCATCGTCATCCTGTTTGGCTGGCAATATTTCATCGAAGGCCCGCGCATAGATAAGCAACAGGCGGCGTTGGAACAGCAGCGTCTGGAAGAAGAGGCGCGCCAGCAGGCCGCTGGCGGGTCGCCCGCAGCCCCGGGCGCGGCCGACATCGCACAACCGTCGGCCGTCGGCGGCGCGTCATCCGGCCTGGGCCCCAATCTGGACGCAGCCGGCCTGTCGGCTGGAACGACTTCGGCCGAAACGCGCGAGGTGGCGATCGCCAAGACGCCCCGTGTCCGGATCAGGTCGGACCGGATCGACGGATCGATCGCTCTGGTCGGTGGCAGGATCGACGACATAGTTTTGCGCGACTACCGGGAAGAACTCGATCCCGAAAGCGACAATATCATCCTGCTGCACCCGACCCAGGTGGAGCGCCCCTATTACGCGGAATTTGGCTGGATCGGCAAGGACGTGAAACTGCCGGGCGCCGAGACGCTGTGGAAGGCCAATGGCGCCGTTCTGACGCCAGGCAAGCCGGTGACGCTGTCCTGGGACAATGGCGAAGGGCTGATTTTCGAACAGACCTATGCGCTGGACGAGAATTATATGATTTCGCTGACGCAGCGTGTGAAGAACCAGACCGGTTCTACTCTGACGCTGACACCCTACGGCCTGCTGTCACGCACCGGCACGCCGAAAATTCTCGGTTTCTACATCCTGCACGAAGGTCTTATCGGCGTGCTGAACGAAGTCCTCGAGGAAGTCGACTATGAGGATGTCCGCGAGGGCGAGAAGTACGAGTACACGACGAAAGGCGGCTGGCTCGGCATCACCGACAAATATTGGCTTGCCGCGCTGATTCCCGATCAGACCGAGACCTTCAAGACACGCTTTATTGCCGGCAAGCGGGGAAATCTCGACCTCTACCAGTCCGACTACCTTGCCCAGCCGCGGAGCGTTCCCGCGGGCGGGGCGGCGACCTATAGGACCCATCTGTTCGCGGGCGCCAAGAAAGTGGGACTGCTTGATAGTTACCAGGAAGAACTGGGAATCCCTCTATTCGACAAGGCGGTTGATTTCGGTTGGTTCTATTTTCTGACCAAGCCGATTTTCTACGCTCTTGAGTGGCTTTACGATTTTCTTGGCAATTTCGGTTTGGCGATCCTCGCGCTTACCGTCGGCATCAAGCTGGTGTTCTTCCCGCTGGCGAATAAATCTTACAAATCGATGAGCAAGATGAAACTGCTGCAGCCGAAGATGGTCGAGCTGCGGGAAAAGTATGGCGAGGACAAGCAGCGTCTCAACCAGGAGATGATGGCGTTGTACAAGAAGGAAGGCGCCAACCCGGCGGCGGGCTGCCTGCCAATCGTGGTTCAGATCCCGGTTTTCTTTGCCCTCTACAAGGTGCTGTTCGTCAATATCGAGATGCGTCAGGCACCGTTCTACGGCTGGATCCACGATCTCTCGGCGCCCGATCCGTTGGGCGTTTTGACGGCGTTCGGCCTCATTCAGTGGGATGTGCCGGCAAGCCTGGCGGTCGCCAATATCGGTATCTGGCCGCTGATCATGGGCATTACCATGTTTCTCCAGCAGAAGCTGAACCCGGCCCCGACCGACCCGATTCAGGCCAAGGTGTTCATGTTCATGCCGATCATCTTCACCTTCCTGCTGGCCCGGTTCCCGGCCGGTCTGGTGATCTATTGGGCCTGGAACAATGTCCTGTCGATTTCGCAGCAATGGGTCATCATGCGACGGCAAGGCGTCAGCGTAGGCGGTGGACCAGCCGCGGGCGCGGCAAGCGGATCGACCGGAGGTAAGAAAACCTGACGCCGGAATTCACGCCCGAAGAGATCGAAGCGGGCCACCATCTGTTCGCGCAGCAATGCGAATTCGTCATGGGTGTGGCGAACCTGTCCGGCCTGCCGCCCGACGATCTGCCGGAAATCGCCTTTGCCGGACGATCAAACGTTGGCAAATCGAGCCTGGTCAACGCACTGACCGGCCGCAAGACCCTGGCCCGAACCAGTCATACGCCGGGCCGCACCCAACAGATCAACTTCTTCGATCTCGGCGCACGTCTGATGCTTGTCGACCTGCCGGGCTACGGCTACGCGCGCGCTTCGAAGAAGGACGTCAACGAATGGTCCGCGCTGGTGCGCGATTATCTTCGCGGCCGGGTCGGGCTGCGGCGGATCTGCCTGCTGCTCGACAGCCGGCGCGGCGCGACGCGCAACGACCTGGAGATCATGGATCTGCTCGACAAGGCGGCGGTCGTCTACCAGATCGTGCTGACCAAGTCCGACAAGACGAAGCAGGCGGCGCTCGACAATAGCCTCTCGGAACTGCACGGGATCCTGAAGAAACGGGCGGCCGCGTTGCCGGACATTATTGTCACGAGCGCGCGCAAGGGGCGCGGCATACCTGAACTGCGCGCGACGCTGCACGCTCTGGCGATGCCTCGGCCTTTGAGCTAGAGTCGCGCGCCTTCCGGACGAGGAATTCGAGATGAGCGACAACACGCACGACCAGCGCGCGGAATGGCTGGCCAAGGCCGATATTCTGACCGAAGCGCTGCCCTACATGCGGCAGCATGCGGGCAAGGTGATCGTCGTGAAATATGGTGGCCATGCGATGGGGAATGCCTCCCTGTCGGAGGCCTTCGCCCGCGACATCGTGCTGTTGAAACAAGTCGGGTTGCACCCCGTCGTCGTGCATGGCGGCGGTCCGCAGATCGGATCGATGCTGAAACGGCTGGCGATCGAGAGCGAGTTCGTCGACGGCTTAAGGGTCACCGACGCGGCGACGGTCGAGATCGTCGAAATGGTGCTTTCCGGCCGGATCAACAAGGGGATCGTTGCCGCGATAACCGCCGCGGGCGGCAAGGCGGTTGGACTGTCCGGCAAGGACGGTGGGTTGATCGCCGCGCGAAAGCTGACCCGCGTCAAGAAGGATCCGGACTCGAACATCGAGCGGGTGCTCGATCTCGGTTTCGTGGGCGAACCGACACGGGTCGACCCGCAGGTCCTGGAAATTTTTACCAGGTCCGACTTTATACCGGTGATCGCGCCGATCGGCCTCGGCGCGGAAGGCGAAACCTACAATATCAACGCCGATACGGTGGCGGGGGCGGTAGCCGTCGCGGCGCAGGCGACGCGGCTGCTCTTACTGACCGATGTCGAAGGCGTCCTCGACAAGGACGGTAAGCTGATCAAGGAAATGACCGCCAGCGATGCGCATGACCGCATGGCCGACGGTACCCTGACCGGCGGTATGATCCCGAAGGTGGAAACCTGCATTCAGGCGACCGAAGGCGGCGTCGCCGCCGCGGTGATCGTTGACGGACGGGCCTTGCACGCGACCCTGCTGGAAATTTTCACGGCGCATGGGTCGGGGACCATGATCCGGCAGTCGGTATAGAACGGGTGCGCCGCTTCAGCAGCCGTTACGTGTTGAAGAACTCGATCTGCCAGTTCAATTCCTTGTCGCTCAACGGATAGCCGGAATCGTCGTCGGATGTGAGCACGGCGGACGGGGCGATCGAGCCAACGGTGATCTGCAGGCAATAGGCCAATTCCATACTCATTCCGGACTTCCAGCAAATTGCAACGATGCCTTTGCTGGCCCGCATATCGAAAACGTTCTTCACCGCCTTGCAACTCAAATCGGAGCACACGGCAAGCCCGGCGACGACCATGTCCCGGTCACCTGCGATGGCCGCATCATGGATGAATTTTTCGGTAAGCCGGCCTTCGCTCTTCAGTTTTAGGGCGCGTGCGTGCAACGAATCCGCAGCGATGTCAGGCTCGTGCTCGGCATCCTGCGGCGCGGATGCGGCGCCGTCTTTAAGACGCTCCGTCACGGCGGATTCGATCGCGTCTACCACGTCTTTCCCGAGGTCGGTTCGCTGTCGGAGTGATTCGAGTAGCGATTCGGCGACGAAACCGGCAATGCGCCGTGTGGCGTTGACGGGTAGCGTTGGGCGATTGACCAGGGGCGCGTGCCACGCCGGTACGGATGGCGCGCCATCGATCAGACTGTCGAGCGTTTCTTCGCGGATTTGAGCGCTCGGATTGGCGAGAAGATCGGTGATTGCGTCGGTATCGTTGCTCGTCGCGATCGCGTGAGAGACCGATTCGCCGACGCTGGCGCGGCGCGAAATGGCGCTAAGCGCGCCTTGGACGGGCGTGCTCGCGATGATTTCAAGCAGATCTTCCTCGGTCAGGACGGGCGAATACTCCAGGACCGGGCCGCAAACGGTCAGACTGGGATCCGTCGCAAGCTGCCTTACCAGATGTGGCGGTACGTCCGGCAAATCTTTGATCGCGTCGTTGACAAGCTCGCGGACGCGTTTGGTCTGATCGGCGGCGAGGATCTCCGTGACGTCGAGTACGGCACGCCGCATGACCTCGCGTTCGGTTGCGGATGTATCGGGGAACAGCCGTCCGATCTTCCTGGCCAAAACGCAACGCACCTCTTCGCTGTGATCGAGAGCGAGCAGCATGTTCGCCTGGCGCGGTGTTTTCGCGTTGTCGGCGATGCAGCGCCGGACCTCGGCATCGGGATCTTCCGCCAGATAGTAGAGGATCTCGGGGCGCGTCTCGGTGTCGGAAGCAAGCGCGCAACGTGCTGTGAAATCGCCGTCTCGGGCGATCGTGCCGCCGCCGCGAATGTCGCCTTCGATTGGCGTGGGGGTCGTCTGGCTCATATCAAGTCTCTACGTCGCAGACGCCATTCTCCTGGGCGACCGACAGATGTTGTTTGCGGGACTGTTTTGCGCGGTACATTGCCGCGTCGGCGCGTTTCAGGAGCCCATCGGAACCCTCGTCGGTATTGGCCTCGAACATGGCAATGCCGATCGACAGCCCCAGTGGCTTGCGCGGCGAACCACTGAGTTCTTCAAGATGGCGGCTGCGGCGCAGAATATCTTGCCCGCGCCGCCGCGCCGTGTCTTTGTCGATATTCTCGAACCAGAGCGCAAACTCGTCGCCGCCCAGGCGGGCGACGAAGTCGTAACTGCGCGTTATGCTCGTCAAGATTTTTGCCAGATCAACGAGAACGCGGTCGCCGACATCGTGCCCGCGGACATCGTTGACCGACTTGAAATTATTGAGGTCGACGAAGAACACGGCGCCGGTCTGCTTGTTCCGCCGTGACCTTTCGATCGCCCTCTCGAGTTCTTCCATATAGGCCCGGCGGTTGAACAGGCCGGTAAGCGCGTCGGTCCGCGAGAGCCGCTCAAGTTCGCTCTGGTGCTCGATCTGGCGCAATGCGATTCCGAGCTGGCCGGCGACGGCGTCGATAAGCGACCGGTCATGGTCGGTCCATAAGGCACCATTCTCCCGGCACAATAGAATCGCGCCGTTCCTATCGTTTCGGTAGTGGGTCGCGGTCATGAGAAGGGTATGCCCATAGATCTCGGCTTCGTGCGTGGCGAAGTCGGCACAGGTCTGGTCCACGGAGTCGATCAAGACGTTTCGCGCCGGCAATACGCCGTAGTCGGCTATCAGCTTCAGACCGCCATTCCCCTTCCGTTGGTATACCGCGCATGCCGTATCGGCCAAGGCCTTGCCGATCGACGTTACCGCGGTGCTGAGCATGTCCAGTGGATCGGCCTCGTTGCGGACGGCGTCGACGATAAAGTCGATCACCTGCTCGCGGGTTTTCAGCCGCGCTATGTCGTTTTCCCGCAGCCGGTCGGCGGTAACGTCCCGGCAAACGCCGCGCGTGCCGGTCTGCTGTCCTTCACGGCTCAGGATCGGCCGCGCGCTGGCGAGAACGCAAACCGCTTCACCGTCGGAACGCCGTAGCCATAGTTCCTGCGCTTCAACAATTTCCTTCGCTTCGAAAACGAATTCGTTTGATGCGGCGGTGGTATGAAACAGCAGCTCTCGCGCCGAGTTGCCGATCAACGCATCGGGGGAATAGTCTAGCGCGCCGGATATGGATACATAGGTGAAGGTTCCGGATAAATCGGTTTCCCAGGCGAAGTCGCTGGAAATTTCGACAAGATCCTTGAATCGTTGACGGGAATCGATGAGCGCCGACCGCATCGTTACGACGAGCGTCGAATCGCGGCAAATTACGATAGCGCCGCCGTCACTCGCCGGAACAGCCGTAGCGTCCATCCAACGATTTTTCTGGTCGGCCCGCCATTCCAACGATCGGGACGCCGCTGCGCGCGCCGTCAGCGCCTCTTTGGCGAGCGCCTGGACGCACAGAATGACCGAAGGGTCGCACGAGTCATCGACGTGTCGCAGCAGTTCGTCGCCCGCCGCGTTCAGGGCGGTGATCTCGCCGTCCGCGCTCGCATACAGAACCGGCTCCGGCAGGCAGGCGAGCGCCATGCCGTCCTGCAGCGTAATGTTCCGGGCATAACTTGGGCTCGAAGAACGAACTTGCGCCGGGACGCCGGTAACAGCTTCCAATGTAACGGCAGAAGGTGCTTTTTCCATCATGGCTCTGACTGTGTTGCGCGCGTACTGGTCGGTTCCTCGAAAATGCGTTGCCGAACGTTAGCCGGTAACGATTAATCAACCGTTAGGATTGTCCTAATTCGAGACGTCGAGTCTTGCCTGATCCGCCGCTATGGCGCACTGTCTGCGCGCCATGAGCAAGAAAATGCCGCTGCCTGTCGACGATACCGAATATTGGGTTTTCGACCTGGATAACACCTTGTATCCGGCCGATTGCGACCTGTTCAGCCAGATCGATGTGAAGATGGGCGCCTTTATCTCCGCGCATTGCGGTATCGACCGTATCGACGCCCGGAAACTGCAGAAGCGCTACTATCGCGATCACGGCACCACATTGGCTGGATTGATGGCGAATGATGGCGTTCATCCCGAGGATTTTCTCGAATTCGTGCATGATATCGACGTAACCCCCGTGCCGCCGAGCCCGGAGCTGCGCGACGCGTTGGGACAACTGCCCGGCCGCCGCTTCGTTTACACAAACGGCTCCGTGCGGCATGCGGAGAACGTGATGGATCGCCTCGGCGTTTCGGACATGTTCGACGGCGTTTACGACATCACGGCGGCGGACTACCGGCCGAAGCCGGATCCGGAACCCTATGGGGATTTCGTCCAGAGATTCGATATCGAGCCCCGCCGTGCGATCATGGTCGAGGATATCGCGCGCAATCTGGAGCCGGCTCACGCGTTGGGAATGGGCACCGTCCTGATACGGACGGCGCGCTACGAAGCGACGCCGGACGACGATTATATCCATCACGTCGCGGACGATTTGCTGGGTTGGCTGCGGGCAATTCTCGGCGGCCGCGACCCGCTTTAAGGTCCCCGAAAACGAGACGTTTCGGGGCTTCTCCGGCCGGGTTGACTCGTAATGGCAACTCGACCAAAGTCCGGCCTCCCGTCACCAAATCCGTGAAAGGTCACGCCTGAAATGAGCCACGCCGCGTTGCAAAGCACAATCGACGAAGCCTGGGAAGCCCGGGATTCCGTTTCCAGTGAAACCCATGGCGATGTCCGCGATGCCGTGAATGCGGCGCTCGGTTTGATGGACATCGGGGAAGCGCGGGTCGCCGAGAAAAACAACGGCAATTGGCACGTGAACCAATGGCTCAAAAAAGCAGTTCTGTTGTCCTTCCGGCTCAACGACATGACGACGATTGCCGGCGGTCCCGGCGCGGGTACGACCTGGTGGGACAAGGTTCCTTCGAAGTTCGAAGGCTGGTCCGCGAGCGAGTTCGGCGATGCGGGCTTCCGGGCCGTGCCGAACTGCATCGTGCGTCATTCCGCCTATATCGCGCCGAACGTGGTGCTGATGCCGAGCTTCGTCAATCTCGGCGCCTATGTCGACGAAGGCACGATGGTCGACACCTGGGCCACGGTTGGATCCTGCGCCCAGATCGGCAAGAACTGTCACCTGTCCGGCGGCGTCGGGATCGGCGGCGTGCTGGAGCCGTTGCAGGCCGATCCGGTCATCATCGAGGATAACTGCTTCGTCGGCGCGCGTTCCGAAGTCGTCGAGGGGGTCATCGTCGAGGAAGGCGCGGTTCTGGCGATGGGCTGTTTCATCAGTTCGTCGACCAAGATCGTCGATCGGGCGACCGGCGAAATCCATCGCGGCCGCGTACCGGCCTATTCGGTCGTCGTGCCAGGCGCGCTGCCCGGTCCGCAAAGCCCCGAAGGCGCGCCGACGCCGAGCCTCGCCTGCGTCGTCATCGTCAAGACCGTCGACGCGCAGACCCGCTCGAAGACATCGATCAACGATCTGCTACGGGACTGATGGCACTCGACCCGGTCGCGTTCGCGCGGGATTTGATCCGCTGCCCCAGCGTGACTCCGGAAGAGGGCGGTGCGCTGGAATTGCTGCAGTCGACCTTGGAGGGCATGGGCTTCGAATGCCAGCGCCTGCTCTTCACCGAGGACGGTACGCCGGACGTCGACAACCTCTATGCGCGGCTTGGCGACGGCGATCCTAATTTCTGTTTCGCCGGCCACACGGACGTCGTGCCGGTCGGCGCGCGCGACGAATGGTCCGTCGATCCGTTCGCGGCGGAGGTGAAAGACGGGGTGCTGTTCGGGCGTGGCGCCAGCGACATGAAGGGCGCTATCGCGGCCTTCGCCGCTGCGGTCCGGCGTTACCTCGACGATGGCGCGCCGCACGGGTCGATCAGCTTCCTGATAACGGGCGACGAAGAGGGTCCTTCGGTCAACGGTACGAAGAAGATGCTGCAGTGGATGGTCGAGAATGGCGAGCGGATGGATGTCTGCATCGTCGGCGAGCCGACCAATCCGACCGAACTCGGCGAGATGGTAAAGATCGGCCGGCGCGGCAGCATGAATACGATTTTGACCGTGAAGGGAACACAGGGCCATGTCGCTTATCCGCATCTTGCGGACAACGCGGCGCACCGGCTGGTAAAGATGCTGGGTGCGTTGACGGCGGAACCGTTGGACGAAGGCAGTGACCATTTTCAGGCGTCCAGCCTGCAGATAACGAGCATCGATATCGGCAATCCGACCGAAAACGTGATCCCCGGCGAGGCCGAGGCGCGCTTCAATATACGCTTCAACGACATGCACGATTCGCAATCGCTGTCGGCTTGGATCCGCGAAACCCTCGACACAGCGGCGGAAGGGGCAGCGTACGAGCTTTCAATCCGGGTCAGCGGCGAATCCTTCGTTTTTCCGCCTGGTGCGCTCTCAAACCTGATTTCCGACAGTATCGAGAAGGTCGTGGGACGCCGCCCGGAGCTCAGTACGACAGGCGGTACCTCCGATGCCCGCTTCATCAAGAATTACTGCCCGGTCGCGGAGTTCGGTCTGATCAGCCAGACCATGCACAAGGTCGACGAGCGCGCGGCCGTCGACGACATCAACAAACTGTCCGAAATCTACGAGGCCATGCTGCGCGGCTATTTCCAATGATCACCCGCCACGAGGTACTGATCTCATTGTATGGCGCCTGGCGCCTCTTCCTGCGGGACCCTCGTGGCATCGAATGGCTCGACGATTCCATCGAGGGGTTTTGGAAATCGTTTTTCTGCGCGGTTATCGTATTGCCGGTCTACGTGTTCTGGTTCCTGGTGCGGGATGGTGAAGCGGCAGAAGCGGGCTTCATCAGGACATTCGCGGTCGAAGGGATCGCCTATGTAATCGCGTGGGTCGCCTGGCCTCTCGTCATGGCCTATGTCGCACCGGCGATCGGCCGCGACGACGACTATATCCGCTACATCGTGGCGTATAACTGGTCGTCGGGGGTCCAGGTCGCAATACTTCTTGTCGTGCTCGTCATCGAGGTTTCCGGTCTTGCCCCCGGAGGGGTCGTCGCCATTTTCGGGGTGATCGCGACGGTCCTGGTTCTGGTCTACCACTGGTATGTGCTGCGCATCGGCCTCGAAATTACCGGACTGCCGGCGGCGGCCCTCGTTGCGGGCGATTTCATGCTGGCCCGCGTCATACACGGTGTCAGTCAAAACATGCTTCAGTAGTCCGCTGTGATGGCTACGTTGTTCAAGAATGTCCTGTTGACCGCCATTGCGCTTGGCGTTCTGGTGTTTGTCGAACATTGGTTCGGCATGATTGCCGCCTTCGTCGGTGCCGGTATCTGTTTCCTCGCATACGTCCTGCTGGTGACACTGCGTCAGATGCGGGACGAGGGGGATGACGATTAAACGCTCAGACCGGATCAGGATTGATGCAGGGCATCAATCCTGTGAATCCGCTCGATATTAGTAGATAGAGCAAAGAAACAGGACCAATGACAATCGCCAAAGGCGATTCCCATCCCTCCTGATTTGCTCTAATAAACGACTTGCGTGAGATAGAGCCCGTCGGGCGGCGCCGTAGGGCCGCCGGCCGACCGGTCCCGCGCGTCCAATGCCGCCTGAACCTGGCTTTCGGTCCAGGCGCCTTCGCCGACCAGTTTCAAGGTGCCGGTCAGGATGCGCACCTGATTGTGCAGGAAGGACCGCGCCTGGGCCGCAATATGGATTTCGTCGCCGAGGCGCGAAACGGTCAACAGATCGAGCGTCTTGACCGGCGATTTGGCTTGGCAACGCAACGCCCGAAAGGAGCTGAAATCATGCTTGCCGATCAAAAGTTGCGCCGCCGCATGCATGGCGTCCGCGTCGAGCGGCCGCGCCACATGCCAGACCCGCCCCCGCTCCAAAGCGCTGTGGGCGCGGCGATTGAGGATGCGGTACATATAGTCGCGCCGCACCGCGGAGAACCGCGCGTGGAAGTCTTCCGAAACGGGTTCGGCCGCCAATATGGACGCGGCCCGCGTTTTTAGATGGTGGTTCAGCGCGTCCCGCACGGTGTCCGAGTTTGTCTCTTTGTCGAGATCGAAATGGGCGACCATGGCGCAGGCGTGTACGCCGGAATCCGTGCGGCCGGCGCCGTGCAGGGTAATCGTTTCGCCGGAAAATCCGGTGATCGCGGTCTCGATAGCCTCCTGCACGGAGAGCCCGTTTGCCTGTCGCTGCCAGCCGACGAAGCCGCCGCCGTCATATTCGACGGTTATTTTCCAGCGTGTCACGGCAGCACCGTGCCGGCGGGTAGCGCGTAACCGCGCAGGAATGATGCGGCATCGGCCGAACTCTTACCGCCGCGCTGCACGGTCACCATACGCAGGGCCCCCTTGCCGCAGGCGACGGTCAGCTGGCCGTCGAGCACCGTGCCGGGTTCCGCCGAACCGCCTGCTACTTGGGCTTCCAGCACCTTGATCCGAGCGCCGTCATGTTCGAACCAGGCGCCGGGCCACGGCGAGAACGCGCGGACTGTCCGCGCCAGATAGGCGGCGGGGCGGGACCAGTCGAGTTTGCCTTCGTCGCGGCTCAGCTTCTCGGCATAGGTGCTGCCCGTCTCCGGCTGCGGGGTCGCGACGAGTGAGCCGGCGAAAAGTCCGTCGAGCGCTTCGACGATCAGATTCGCACCAAGCGACGCTAGCGAATCGTGCAGATCGCTGGCCGTCGTTTCCGCCGTTATCGGCACGGATCGGGACAACAGCATATCGCCGGTATCGAGGCCCGCATTCATTTGCATGATCGTTACGCCCGTTTTCGCGTCGCCGGCGAGGATCGCCCGCTGGATCGGCGCGGCGCCGCGCCAGCGCGGCAGCAGCGAGGCGTGGATGTTGAGGCAGCCGAGCCTGGGGGTATCTAGAATGGCTTGCGGCAGAATCAGTCCGTAGGCGATCACGATGGCGGCATCGGCCCCGAACGCAGCGAAAGCGGTGTGTTCGGTTTCGTCACGCAATGTTATCGGCGTCCGCACCTCTATGCCGCGAGCTTCCGCGAATGCGTGAACCGCCGAGAGCCGCTCTTTCTGGCCGCGTCCGGCGCGGCGAGGCGGCTGACTATAGACACAAACGATGTCGTGGTCGGCTTCGATCAGCGCTTCCAGCGCGGGAACAGCGAAATCGGGCGTGCCCATGAAGACGAGACGCAGAGACGTCCGCTGTCCGTTGTCCGCTCGGTTAGTCGGCGGCGGCGTCATGCGCCCTCTGCTTCTTGGTCTTGACGAGTTTGCGCAGGATCATGTTGCGCTTCAGGGCCGAAATGTGATCGACGAACAGCATACCGTCCAAATGGTCCATCTCATGCTGGATGCAGGTTGCCAGAATCTCATCGGCTTCCATTTCCCGGCGCTCGTTGTTCTCGTCGAGATAGCTCACTTTTACCTTCGCGGGCCTTTCGACCTCGGCGTAGTGATCCGGCAGCGAAAGGCAGCCTTCCTCGTAGGTCCACAGTTCTTCCGACGCGAACAGGAGTTCCGGATCGGCCATCTTGATCGGTTGCGGGTCGTCTTCCTTGCCGGACGCGTCGATGACGATGACCCTTTTGGTCACACCGACCTGTGGCGCGGCGAGGCCGATACCGGGCGCCAGATACATCGTTTCCTGCATGTCCGCCATAAGCTTTGCGATGTCGTCATCGACTATATCGACGGGTTTGCATTTCCTTTTCAGGCGCGGATCGGGCGCGATGATGATGGGAAGTACGGCCATACGTTTCTCAAACGTTCAGACGCACTTACCTATTGTTCAACCGGTGCCGCGTCAAGGCAGGCACGCGAATCGGTGTTATGCTGATCGACCGATACTGGAGAAATGCCTATGGAATTGCTGATACCCGGTTTGGCCGTTGCCGCGGCGCTGGTATTTGCCGCCTACATCGCTCTTTCGCGTACGAGCGGCCTCAACGCGCGGATCGCCGAAATGCACGACGAAACCGTTGCCGAGCGTGAACGGGCCAACGCGGCGGAAGCGGGCGCGCGCGAGGCGGGCGCCCGGATTGGTGAAATCGGCGCGCAATTGGCGGAGAGCAAGGAAGCCCGCGAAAAGTTGGCTGCCGAGCTGGAAGCGTCCAAAGAGGCGCGCCGCGCGGCGGAAAAGGATACGGCGCTGGCGCGCCAGGAAATCGACACCATGCGCGCGCAGATGGAAGATTGGGGCAAGACCAAAGACGAGGCCATGGCCGCCGCGCGCGCGGCCATGCTGTCGACGGCGACCGAACTGTCGAACAAGCTGCTCGAAGACCACAAGCGCGAAGCCAAAACCGCGAAGGAAGATAGCGAGAAGCGCGTCAAGGAGGCGAGCGGCAAGCTGCTGAACCAGTTCGAAACTCTGTCCAAGACCGTTTCCTCCCTGAACGATCAGGTCTCGGTCAACAAGGATGCAGTTAAAGTGATTGAACAAGCGCTCTCGAATCCGGGGAGCGCTGGTTTCGCGGCGGAAACCGTTCTCGAGAACACGCTGAAATCCTTCGGCCTCACTGCCGGAACCGATTTCGTGCTGCAGCGGACCTTCGGATCCGAAGAGGGCAAAAGCCTGCGGCCGGACGCCATCGTTTTCCTGCCGGCCGATTCCGTGCTGGTCATCGACAGCAAGGCGTCGAAATTCTTGATCGAACTGGCTCTGGCCGAAGATGAGGCGGCGGAAACAGCGGTCTACAGCAAGCTGGCCGCGACTATGAATCAGCACCTCAAGAGCCTTGCCAGCAAGAACTATCGCAACGCTGTGCAAGCCGATTTCCGTGCGGCTGGAAAAGGCGAAGAGGTTCGCCAGTTGATCAGTATCATGTGGCTGCCGAATGACTCGGCCGTGGAGAAAGTCCTAAAAGCGGACCCCGAATTCCAGCGCCGTGCTTCAGAGCACGGTATTTTTGTTGTTGGACCGACCGGTCTTTGGACGGCTGTTGGCGTCGCGGGTTCCAAGATTAATGTAAACAAACAAGTCGAAAACCACGAAAAGATCATTGAGACGGTTCAGTTATTGATCGACAGACTTGTGGTCGTGCTGGGGCACGCGAGCAAAGTCGGCAGCGGGCTTAAGTCGGCAGTCGATGGTTATGAAAAGCTCTCTCGTTCGATTAATACGAGGCTCCTGCCGCCGATGCGTAATATTGTTGATTTGGGAATTGACCCACCGACAAAAGGGCTGCCGAAACCGATGCCGGAGTTTTTGGTTCGCGATTCAGACCGAAGAGACGCTATTGACGCGGAAGTCGATAGTGCGGAACCGGTGGACAACATAAGGAAACTGCCGCTCCCGGCCGGCGAGTGATGTTAGGCGCCGTCCACAAGGCCAAGAAACTCCCCACCGGTGAGGCGAAGAACGGTTGGTATGTGACCTTGCCGGACCCGCCGCCGGCGCGCCGGGTGGAAGGATCTCTATCGGTAGACTTTGCGGTCGTTGGCGCGGGGGTCTGTGGCTTGACGGCGGCCCGGCGATTGGCCGAGTTGCGACCGGATGATCGGATTGCGCTGATCGAAGCGGAGCGCGTCGGTTTCGGGACTTCCGGCCGCAATGCGGGATTCCTGCTCAAGGGCCATAGCCATGGCGGCGAGAAGGATTTCGAGCTGGGCAAGCGCAACAACAGGCTTTGCGAGGCCGGGCTCGAATACATCCGCGAAACGGTCATGCACCATCAGATCCAATGCCAATGGAGCGATTGGGGCCGCATCTATGTCGCGTCCGGCGCGCCGGGCGAGACGCACCTCGACGATCTGGCGCACGGCCTGGAGGGGATCGGCACGGAATTCAGCCTGGTCGACCGGGATGGAATGGAGGCGGTCACCGGTACGCGGTTCTATTCGCGCGGCATTCGGGCCGACGACGGCGCCCTGATGCAGCCGGCCGCATTGATGCGCGGTCTTGGCGCGACCTTGCCGGCGAACGTCACGCTTTACGAAGAAAGTCCGGTATCCGAAATTCATCGCGGCGACAAGATTCGGCTGGTTTGCCCGGAAGGTGAGGTCCTGGCCGATCAGGTCATCCTCGCCAATCACGTCTTCGCCGAGGAACTCGGCATCGCGCGTTTCCGGGTCGTGCCGATCACCCTGTTTGCCAGCCTGACCCGGCCCCTGACGAGTGCGGAGCTAGGCCTGGTCGGCGGCGGCGGTGAGTTCGGCCTGCTGCCCTCCAGCCCGAACGGCAGCACCGTGCGCTTGACCCAGGACGGCCGTATCCTGATGCGCAATACGATTTCCTATGGCCGGGCGAAACGGTATGGCGACGACGAGTTGGCGGCGGCCTTGGTGAATCATCGCGAAGGCATCCGCCGGCGCTGGCCGGACCTGACCGGTATCGAGCTCGACGGGACGTGGGGCGGCATCCTGGGCTTCACCCGCAATGGCGGCATCGTGTGCGGCGAGATGGCGCCGGGCCTGCACGCGGTCATGACCACGGACGCCGCGCCGTTGACCCGGGGGAGCGCGTTGGCCAAGCTGCTGGCCGAGCAGATATGCGGCGTCGACGGCCCGTTGCAGCAAGATCTGAAGGCGCTACCCAAGGCGGCGCTGCTGCCGCCGGATCCGTTCCTTCGCCTGATCGTCAATCGCCGCCTGCGCAAGAACGTAACCGAGGAGCCCGGCGAGCTATAGGGCCGTCGATTGGGGATATGTCATGCGCGTGAATGAGAAACCACTCGATTTGCGGCGATTTCTCGATGAATTGGATGATGCCGATCCGACGAGCATCCTGCGCATACCGGAACCCGTCGGTATCGATTTCGACGTGACGGCGGTGGCGATGGAACTGGAGAAGCAGGGCCGTGCGCCGGTCGTTCGGTTCGAGAAGGTCGGCCAGTCGCCCTTTCCGGTCGTCACCAACCTGTTCGGTGACCGCCGCCGCTACGCCCAGGCGCTCGGTGTCGCCGAGGCCGACCTGATCGAGACCTGGGCCGGGCTGGGCGAGAGGACCATCGATCCCGTGATCCGCGACACCGGACCAATCCTCGACGTTGTGCTTACCGGCGACGATGTCGATCTCGGCTATCTGCCGATCCTGAACCATTTCGCCGAAGACGGCGGTCTTTACGTGACCAACGGTATCGTTGTCGCCAAGGACCCGGATACCGGCGTGCGCAACGCCAGCTATCACCGGCTGCAGGTCATGGGCAAGACCCGCTTCGGCACCAGTCTGCACAGCCGCCGCCATCTCTGGAACTACGCCGGACGCGCGGCCGAGCGGGACGAGCCGATCCCGGTGTCCATCGTGATCGGGCATCATCCGCTCTTCGCCTTCGGCAGCGGGCTGTGGAAAGGCCCGATAGACGCCGACGAATACGCCGTCGCCGGCGGCTTCATGGGACAGGCGCTGGAATTGGTCGACGGCGTCACGGTGCCGGTCGAGGCCCCGGCCTACGCCGAGTTCGTCCTTGAAGGCCATATCGTGCCGGGCGAACACGCGGACGAGGGACCGTTCGCTGAATTCACCGGCTACGCCTCAGCGCGTTCGACCCGGCATGTCATCGAGGTCAGCGCGATTCTGCACCGCAAGGACGCGATCTATCAGGACATAGTCTCCGGCATCTCCGACGAACATACCGGGCTGCTTGCGGTGCCGATGGAGGCGCGGCTGCTCAAGGTGCTGCGCCAGAACTATCCCAACGTCACCGGCGTCGCGATGCCGAAATCCGGCACCTGCCGGATGCATGTCTATATCGCCATGAAGGATCCGGCGCCGGGTCAGGCGAAGAACGCCGCGGCCACCGCCCTCGGCGACGATCTCAGCCTCAAGTTGGCGGTCGTCGTCGACGACGATGTGGATATCGCCAGCGATCAGGACGTGATGTGGGCGATCTGCACGCGCATGCAGGCGGATGCCGACGTCGATATCCTGAAGAACTGCATGGGTGCGATCCTCGACCCGTCAAACCATGACGGGCTGACCGCCAAGATGATCATCGACGCGACCAAGCCCGGCGGCGACTTCCCGGCGCGGCACACGATTCCCGAAGGCGCGGCGGTGCGGGCGCGGGCGTTGATCGGGAAGTATGGCGGGTGACTTCCCGGTGATCTTGTCTGTTACCTAATTGCTGTCAATAAGTCGCCGAACAGCTATAGACGAATGAAAAAGCGACCGTTCCACGCGAAAGCTGCTTTTGAATATCATCGAGTCATCGCCTCTTTGGGAGAATTCGCGGACATAACACCTAACACGTCGCCCTATGCTGCCTCGTCTTTCCGTGATGGGCGGATCAGCACTTCGGCGGGAATGCCGAGATGGTCGTGCAGGCGCCGGATCATAGTGATGGACAGTCCGCGTTTGCGGTTCAGGACCTCCGCAACGCGCGTGCGCGTGCCGATCAGGGGCTCAAGGTCTTTGCGGGTGAGGCCCTGTTGCTCCATGCGGAACAGGATTGCCTCGACCGGATCGGGCGCATCCATCGGAAAATGTTCGGCCTCGTAGGCGTCGATTAGAGTCGCCAGAATGTCGAGCCGGTCACCGGCCGGTGTTCCGCTTTTCGCCCCCCAAAGACGCTCGACTTCGGCGAGGCCGCGTTCGCAGTCGGCCTCCGTGCGTATCGGCTTTAATTCATCCATCATGGTCCACCTCTGTCACGTCGATTCGGTCGTAATCCTTGTGCGTGCCAATCCATTTGATCCAAACGATGCCCTTTTCGAAATCGATCGCCACGACGAGTCGATAGGCGTTGCCCTTAATATTGAAGACCACGCGCTCGGCGGTCACGATGCTGGCGGTTGCATAGGATTGCCGGATTTCCGTGGAATTTTTCCAGCGCGCTTTTCCTGCTTCGTGGAACCAGGCGTCCAGCGCGGCCTTGACCGCCGGCTGATCCCTGTGCCCGGCAAGCGATTCCACGAACTCCCGCAAAGTGCGCCGGGCGATGATCCGCATGTTAAAATTTTAGCATGTGCCCAATTTGGGCGCAACAATGTCTTTCTATGATCGATCCCGAAATCGATTCGCGCTGACTCAGTTCGCCGCCTGTTTCTCGCGCAGCGCCCGCACCACTTTTTCCGGCGTGATCGGCAGGTCGAAGACGCGGGTGCCGATGGCGTCCGCGACGGCGTTGGCGATTGCCGGGGCGACCGGGGTCAGGCTCGGTTCGCCGATGCCCTTGGCGCCGAACGGGCCGAGACCGCTGCGGGATTCGAGGATGATCGACTTGATCTCAGGCATGTCCATCGAGGTCGGGATCAGGTACTCGCTGAAGCTGGGGCTGACCAGTTTGCCTTCCTGATAGATCAATTCTTCGCTCAGCGCGTAACCTTGCCCCATCAATGCGCCGCCTTCGATCTGGCCTTCGACCGCCTGCGGGTTGATCGCCTGACCGATATCGTGCGCGCCGACGCTCTTCAGCACCGTGACCTCGCCGGTTTCGGTGTCGACCGCGACCTCGACGGCGTGGCAGCCATAGGTGAAATCGGGGAAGACAGGGCCCTGTCCGGTCTCCTGGTCTATCGGATCGGTGAAGGGCGCCCTGAACATCGCCAGTTCGGAGCGCTCGACGCCTTCCGACGCACCGCGCGCCGCCAAATCCTTGAGCGAAATCGCATTCGACGGATCGTCGATGACGAAGGCCTGACCGCCGGCGAGGTCGACTTCGCCCGATTGCGCGCCGAGTTCCTGGGCGGCGAATTCGATCAGCCGTCCTCGCAGGATCGTACTTGCCTTGTGCACGGCGCTGCCGGTCATGTACAGCGCGCGCGTCGCTGTCGTCGTGCCGGCCAGCGGCGTGACGGCGGAATCGCTGTTGTAAATCACCACGTCGTCGAGCCCGACGCCGAGCAATTCGGCCGCGATCTGCCCCAGCGCCGACGCCTGTCCGGCGCCGATGTCGGTGACTCCCGAGCGCACGATGACGGTGCCGTCGACCTCGACCCCGACCCACGCTTCCGAAGTGTCGTGGAACCAGGTGATCCGGCCGTAGCTCTGCTGGTAGGTCGCGACACCGCGGCCGATCTTGACCGCGCCATTGGCTTCCGTAGGTTCGCCGAGCGCTTCCCAGGCCTGGGTCAGGCACTCGTCGCTCCAGATCGCGCTTTCGACGGTCTGTCCGGTGGCGGTCTTGTCGCCGGTTCGCATGAAATTGCGCCGCCGCAGTTCGAGCGGGTCGATGCCGAGTGTCTTGGCGATTTCGTCCATTTGCGCTTCGTAGGCGACGCAGGCCTGTGCCGCGCCGAAGCCTCGAAAGGCGCTGGTGTACATGTTGTTGGTGGCGACCGCGGCGGAATCGATGCTGACATTGTCGATCCGATAGGGTCCCGGCGCGGCGACGGCGCAATAGAGCAGCACGTAAGGGCTGAGGAAAACGTAGGCGCCGGAGTCGGCCCGGATGTCGACATGCAGGGCGGTAATCGTGCCGTCTTTCTTGACGCCGGTCTTGTGCGAGATCACGAAGGGATGGCGCTTGCCGTGGCCGAGGAATGAGTCCTCGCGCGTGTAGGCGAGGCGCACCGGTTTGCGCGTCGCCTGCGCCAGCAAGGCAAGATACAGCTCGACGGTGATGTCCTCCTTGCCGCCGAAGCCGCCGCCGACCATGGCGCCGAGGATTCGCACCTTGTTGTGCGGTACGCCCAGCGCGTCGGCGATGAAGCGGAAATGCTCGATCACCTGCGTCGACATGCGGATATTGATGACGCCGTTCTCGTCGACCCAGGCGAGACCGACTTCCGGTTCCAGGAAGGCGTGTTCGATGAACTGCGTCTCGAAGGTGTTCTCGACGATGTGGTCCGCTTCCGCGAAACCCTTCTCGGTGTCGCCCTTCCGGATCGTGTGGCGGCCGACGATGTTGTCCGGTTCGGTGACGACCGGTGCGCCGGTTTCGAGGGCCGTTTGCGTGTCGTAGACGCCGGGCAACGGCTCGATCTCATAGTCGATCAGGTCGAGCGCCTTGTCGGCGATGGCCGGCGTATCCGCCGCGATCAGCGCCAGCGGCTCGCCGTGATGGCGGACGATTTCGCGCACCAGGATCTGCCTGTCGGTCGATGCCCGCTTCTGCCCGGTCTGTCCCGGCATGTCGGTCGCGGCCAGCCGGTCTGGCAGCTCCTCGGTCGTCAAGATGCAGCGCACGCCCGGAAGGGCGCGCGCCTTCGAAGCGTCGAGTCGCGTCAGACGACCGCTGGCGATCTCGCTGCGCAGCACCCGGGCGTGCAGCATGCCGGGCATGACGTAATCGCCGGCGTACAGTGTGCGGCCCGTCGCCTTGCCTTTGGCGTCGGTACGTTCCAGCGGTTTGCCGACTTGGCGCAGGACGACATTGGCTTCGGCTTGGGGATGGCTCGCTTGATCAGTCATCGCCGCCTCCGTCCCGCATCGCTGACGCGGCCTGTTTCACGGCGGCGAAAATCTTCGTATAGCCGGTGCAACGGCACAGGTTGCCGCTGAGCGCCACCGAGATATCGTCGTCGGTCGGGTCCGGCGTTTCGCGCAGCAGCGCTTCGGCGGCGACGATCACGCCCGGCGTACAGTAGCCGCACTGCACCGCGCCCTGTTCCAGGAACGCCTCGATCAGCGCGTGCGGATCGCTGCCGCTTGCCAGTCCTTCCAGGGTCGTGACCGAGCGGCCTTCCACCGTCCAGGCCAGGGTCAGGCAGCTGTCCACCGGTTCGCCGTCGATCTGCACCGCGCAGGCGCCGCAATCGCCCTTCTCGCAACCGCTCTTGACCTCGAAATGGCCGTGCCGGCGCAAACAGTCGAGCAATGTTTCGTTGGCCGGCGCCGACAATTGCCGTGCAACGCCGTTGATTTTTACGGAAACCGCTTTTTCGAGACTCATATGCCGGTTTCCTTTTCGCCGAGCGACCGCCAGGCCTGATTTAAGAGCCGCCGCGTCAAGACCTGGACCATGTGCCGCCGGTAATCGGCGGAGGCGCGCAGATCGTCGATCGGGTCGGCCTGTTCCATCGCCTTCCGGGCGGCCGCGTCGATCAGTTCTTCGGTGAGCGTCCCGCCGGCAAGCATCGCTTCCGCTTCCTTGGCGCGAAACACCGTGGGGGCGACGGCGCCGAGAGCGATCCGTGCATCGGCGCAACGGTCGCCATCCCGGGTCACCGTGACCGCGACGCCGGTGACCGTGATCGCGTCGCCCTTGCGCCGGGCCAATTTGTAGAAACGGTTCGCTGTATTCTGCCCGAGCGTCGGCCACGACAGACCTATTACGAGTTCCTCCGGGGTCCGCTTGTTCTTCTTGAAGCCGGTGAAGAATTCGTCGATCGGCAGGGACCGCACGCCGGTGGCGCTGGCGAGGCAGATTTCGGCGTCGAGCGACAGCAGCGGTGGCACCATGTCCGCCGCCGGCGACCCGGAGCATACATTGCCGGCGACGGTCGCCTGATTGCGCACCATCTGACCCCCGAAGACCCGCGCGCTTTCGACCAGCGAAGGGGCGACGGTGGGCATGTCGGGGTGCCGTAAGATGTCGCCGACGGTCGTTCCGCCGCCGATATTGACTTGACCCTCGGCGATCGTGATGTCGCGGAACCCATCGATATTGCCGAGCCAGACGAGCCGCTCCGTCGATTCGCGGCGGGCGCGCAGATCGACAAGCAGGTTCGTGCCGCCGGCCAGTGGCGTGCCGCCGGGCAGGCAAGCCAAGGTCTCCTGCAAATCGACCGGCATATCCAGTTCGAAGTCGCGCAGCATGGCGGTGCCTCCCTCTCGCCGTTATACGTCCCAGCCGCCGTCGACGGAGATTTTCTGGCCGGTCATATTCTTGCTTTCGTCGCTGGCGCAATACAGAACCGCGTCGGCGACGTCCTCCGGTTCGGTGACGCGGCCGAGGCACATTTCCTCGACATACTCTTGGTAGACCTGCTCGAATGTCCAGCCACGGACCTTTGCTTTTTCCTCGCACAGTTTGTCCATGCGCGGCGTGTGCACGATGCCGGGCATGACGATGTTGACGTTCACGTTATGCGGGCCGGCTTCCAGCGCGATGGTGCGGGTCAGGCCGCGCAGGGCCCATTTCGAGGAGCTGTAGGCCGTGCGGTACTTGTAGCCGCGCAGGCCCGAAGAGCCGCCGATATTGACGATCTTGCCGTACTTCTGCGCGATCATCACCGGCAAGGTGTACTTGATCGGCAGGAAGGTGCCGCGGACGTTGATGTCCAGGACCTCGAGGAAATCGTCGGGATCGATGTCCTGGACAGGCGTCTCGATCGGCCCCGTCGTACCCGCGACGTTGGCCAGGATATCGATCCGGCCGCCAAAGGCCTCCTTGGCGCTTTCGACCATCGCCTCGACCTGTTTCGGGTCGGTGACGTCCGTGGAGACCGTCTCGACCCGCCGTCCCATGGCGCGAACCTCTTCGGCGACCTCTTCGAGGGGTGCGACTTCCCGGGCGGCCAGCAACAGGTCGGCGCCCTCGCGGCCGAGCGTCCGCGTGATCGCGCTGCCCATCCCTTTCGCCGCGCCGGTGACGATGGCGATCCTGTTTTCGAGTCTCATGGTTTGTCTCCCCTTAAAGTTTTGTCGCCATCTGGCGGGCCGTACCCGCCGCCGCCGCTGCTTTCCATCACGACCGTGTCGCCGCGCTTGAGACGGACGTTGGTTTTACCCGGCAACTCGCGCCGTGTGCCGTCTTCCGTTACCAGTTCGACGCGGAACGGCGCGCCATCTTCACCGCCTTGCAGGCCATAGGGCGGAATGATCCGCCGCTCGAACATCGTCGTCAATGACATCTCGTCCGCGAGCACGTGATATTCGCGGTGCAGCCCGTCGCCGCCACGATGCGCGCCTGCGCCGCCCGATCCGCGCCGCAGCCTCTGGCATTCGATACGAATCGGGTATTCGGCCTCGATGATTTCGGCCGGCGTGTTCATGACGTTGGACAGATGCACGCGGATGACCGGCGCGCCATGGCGATGGTTGCGCGCGCCTTCGCCGCCGCCATGCGTTTCGTAGAGTGTCGTCCAGGCGCCGTCGGCCCGCTTGCCGCCGAACAGCAGCAGGCCCGATGTGGTCGCGCCGCCGGCGCTCAGCCGTTCCGGAACGGCCGGCTCCAGCGCCCGGAAGATGGCGTCCGCGACGCGCTGCGAGGTCTCGTGATTGCCGCCGACGACCGGCAGATCGATCCCGGGTTCCAGGATCGATCCGGGCCGCGTTATCACGGTCAACGGCCGGTAGCAGCCGCCATTCGGCTGAATATCCGGGCCGGCGAGCGCCTTCATCGCGTAGAACGCCGCGGCGGACGCGATGAAGGGGGTCGAATTGACCGGCCCGCGGGCCGCGTCGTCCGAATCCGAAAAATCGAAGACCGCTTCGTCCCCTTCAAGCCGGATGTGGACCCGGACGGCGATCCGCCGGTCCTCGACGCCGTCGTCGTCGAGCCAGTCTTCGCCGCGATATTCGCCGGGCGGCAGGTCCGCGATGGCGGCGCGCATTTGCGCCTCCGCCCGGTCATGCAGCGCAATGACCGATTGGTTTATCGTTTCAATACCGTGCCGCGCGTAAAGATCCAGCAGACTGTGCTCGGCGGATCGCGTGGCCGCCATCTGCGCCAGAATATCGCCCTCGCGCTCGTCCGCCCCGCGCACATTGGCCAGGACGAAGTCGAGCTTCTCGCGGTCCGGGCCGTCGGCGGTGAACAGCCGGACCGGCGGAATCCGCAACCCTTCCTGCCAGGCGTCGGTCGCGGACGCGACGTAGCTGCCGGGCACCGCGCCGCCGATATCCGCCCAATGCGCCAGGCTGACGGCGAAAGCCTGCAACTTGTCCTCGGCGAAGACCGGCCGGATCGCCTTGACGTCGGGAAGATGGTTGCCGCCGACTTCCGGCAGGTTCAGGAACCAGACGTCGCCCGGCGCGAGCCGTTCCGCCGGGACCCGCTTCAGGAACTCCTTGATCGTGAAACACATGACGCCGAGATGCATGGGAATGTCGCGGCCCTGGGCGATCATGTTGCCCTCGGCGTCGGTCAGCGCCGAGGACAGATCGCCCGCTTCGCGCAGCAGCGGCGATCGGGCCGACCGCATCACGACGAGCGACATCTCCTCGGCGATCGATGTCAAGGCGTTGCGAACGACCTCGAGGGTGAACGGGTCGACGGCGGCGTTCATGTTTCTTTCCCGGTTTCGATATGCAAATGGCCGTTGCCGTCGGCGGCCGCCACCGCGCCGGGCGGCACGACGATCGTCGACCAGGAATCCTCGATGATCGCCGGCCCGGCGATATTCCGGCCTGTACCGATCGTCTCGCGGTCGTAGCGTGGCGTGTCGACCGGCTCCGCGTTCCCGAACCAGCAGGGCGCGGATTTCGTAGACCGACCCGTTTCGGTTTCGGCCGACCGGGCGTCGATTGCGACACCGCGCGGCGCCGAAACCGTGCAGCGCAGCGCGAAGAGTTCCCAGGGCTCGTCGGTGGCGAAACCGTACAGGCGATCGTGAATCTCGCGGAACTGCGTACCCAGGGCTTCCGGATCGTCGAGCCGGGGTTCCGCGATTTCCGTGGCGTAGCTTTGGCCGCTGTATCTGACGCTGGCGACAAAGTCGGTGACGATCGCGTCCGGGGGATAGCCCGCCGCGCGCAATGGTGCGGCCAATCGCGCGACGAGCCTATCCTTTACATCCGTAAGACGATCCGCGTTCCAGGCGGCGCTGGCCATGCGCAGCGTTTGCTGCTGCGCGTATTGCATCTCGGCCGTGACGCAGCCGATCGCCGAAAAAACGCTCGACGCGGCGGGAACGATCACGCGCCCGATCCCGAACGCGCGCACCAGGGCCACCGCGTGCATGGGGCCGGCGCCGCCGAACGCCAGCAGATCGCAGGACCGGCCGTCGATGCCGCGCTCCACGGTCACCCTGTTCAGCGCCCGCACCATCGTCGCGTTGGCGACGCGGACGATACCGTACGCGGCTTCGGTAACGGTGACGCCCGCTTCGCCCGCCAACGGTTCGAGCGCACGCCGCGCTTCATCCGGGTCGAGGCGGATCGATTCGCCCAGTTGTTGGTCGGGTTCCAGATAGCCCAGCATGAGATTGGCGTCCGTGACCGTCGGCGCCGTTCCGCCCTGACCGTAGCAGGCGGGGCCGGGGTCGGCGCCGGCGCTGTCCGGTCCGACCTCGACGGCGCCCAGGTTGAGGCGCGCGATGGAACCGCCGCCCGCGCCGATCGATTCAATGGCGACCATGGGCTGGCGCAGCGGATAATCGCCGAGGCTGCGGTTCACCGAGATTTCCGCCCGTCCGCCACTGATCAGGCAGACGTCGGTTGTGGTGCCGCCCATATCCAGACTGATCGCATTTTCGATGCCCAGCTCGCCGGCGATTTTGCAGGCCGCGGCGACCCCGGCGGCGGGCCCCGAAAGCGCCAGACCCAATGGCAAATCGCGCAGCGCCGCCGGAGAGGCCATGCCGCCGCTCGAATGGAACAGATGCAGCCGGCTGTCCTCCGGCGCGGCATTCTCCAGCCGTTCGAGATAGGCGCCGGCCCTTGGCATAACGCTGGCGCTCAATATTGTCGTCGCCGTTCGCTCGTACTCCCGCGCTTCCGGATTGACCTGATGCGAAAGGGCGACGGGGATAGGCGATTTCCGTAAGGCAGCACCCACTTTTTCCTCATGGCCGGCGTTCGCGTAGGCATGCAACAGGGATACGGCGATGGCCTCCGCGCCACAGGCGAGGGCCCGTTCGACCGCTTCCGCCAACGCGGCGTCGGTCATCTCCGTCAGAACGGCGCCGTTTGCGTCGAGCCGTTCGCGGAGTTCGATTCGCCGCTCCTCGGGGACTTGCGGCGTTGGTTTCGGGGCCAGGTCGAGGCGATAAAGATGGCGCCGGTTTTGCCGTCCGATGGCAATGGAATCGCCGAAACCCTCTGTCGTGATCAACGCGACTTTCGCCAGACGGCCTTCGACGATGGCGTTCGTGATCAGGGTCGTGCCGTGGACCAGGTCGGCGACTTCGGACCAGTCAAGGCCCACGGCGGCGAGCGCGGCCCGCAGACCTTCCTGCGGTTCCGCTGCGCGGCTTTGCACTTTCGCGGTTCGCAATTCCCGTTGGTCGGGGTGCAGGGCAACGACATCCGTAAACGTCCCGCCGACGTCGATACCGACCTGCCACACCGGCATTACGATTGACCTCGCACGAAGATCGGGGTTTCACCGGTTGTTGCTCGTTCGTGCTTTATCCAGCCGGAACGGAAACTGGGCGACGTTGTCTGGGACATCGCGATAGCTTAGTTGCGTACGCCGACTACTCAAAATATTTCGCTTCGACCACTGCTCCCCTGTTGCTCACCCGACATCATCCGGACCGTTCGCGGCTTCGGTTACGCCAACAATAGCGACAAGGATTGACGCCGCGCCACCCGGCTTTAGAGTCTCTCCCCAGCGAAACCTTTACGGAGAATTGGCGATGGGCGTCGGCGTCGGCTTGGGCATATCGGAGTTTCCGTTCGCGGCCGCAAAAGGGTTTTGGGATTGGGTCGAACTTTGCGAAGTCGGCGGGGTCGGCTCGATCTGGCAGATCGATCGCATGGTGTCGCGCGAGCCGTTTCTTGAATGCATGAGTACGATGGCGGCGCTGGCCGGCGCGACGAAGCGGCTGAAGTTCGGCATGAACGTGGTGTCCGTCGGTTTGCGCGATCCGCTGTTGCTGGCCAAGGAATGCGCGACGATCGACTTCCTCAGCGAGGGCCGGCTGTTGCCCGCCTTCGGGATCGGCAACGCGGCGGCGCCGGTCTGGAAGGCGACCGGGCAGCCTACCAAAGCACGCGGTAAACGCACGAACGAAGCGATGGAACTGATCCAGCGTCTTTGGCGCGAGGACAGTGTCACCTTCGAGGGCGAATTCTATCAATATACCAACGCCTGCATCGCGCCCAAGCCGGCGCAGCCGGATATTCCTTTCTGGCTCGGTGGTTCGAGCGAGGCCGCGATCCGGCGCACCGCGCGGTTTGGGACCGGCTGGCTGGCCGGCCTCGAAACGCCGCAGATCGTTGGCCCGGTGATCGAAGGGATCAAGCAGGCGGCCGTGGAGGTCGGCCGTTCCATCGACGAAGATCATTTCGGGGCATCCTTCCCGTTCCGTTTCGGCGATGGCAAAGACGATGCGACGCGCCGGCAGATCGACGCCTTCGAGAAGCGTACGAAGCGCGACGCGCGGCATTACTTCGCGATCGGCGGACCCGAAGAGATCATTGAAAAAGTGCGCGAGTTCCTCGATGCCGGTGCGTACAAATTCGTGCTTCGTCCGATCGGCAAGGATGACGCGGAAATAATGGACCAAACGCGGCGGATGATCGACGAGGTGCTGCCGGAGGTCTACGCCGACGGGTTCGCGCCCGCCGCGTAGACGATTTTTCCACCGGTCAGCACCAGCTCGGCAGTGATCTCCGCGATCCGGTCTTCTTCGACGGTCAGAGGATCGTCGGACAGGACGGCGATATCGGCGTATTTGCCGGGTTCCAGGGTCCCTTTTACGTCCTCCTCGAACGTCAGATAGGCCCCTTCGCGGCTGGCGCAGGCGAGCGCTTCTTCCCGGCCGAGGCACTGTTCCGGCGCGATCGGCGCGCCGGTTTCCTCGGCGATCCGCGTCGTCGCGTGCCAGACCGGATGGAACATCGAGGGCGGCACATTGTCGGTCGCCAGCGAAACATGAACCCCGGCGTCGAGCAACGACCGCAGAGGAGCGATGTGGCCGGCGTCCGCGCCCAACTCGCGCGCGTGCATGGCGCCGTCCTGATAGACGTAGCGTCCGGTATAAACCGTCAGCACGATGCCGAGGTCGCGGATGCGGGCGATCTCGTCCGGCGACAGGACGCCGATATGCTCGATGACCCAGCGTTTGCCGCCGATCGGCACCACGCGGTCGACTTTCTCGTAAAGGTCCAGGATGTTCGGCGTGAAGCTGCCAATCCTTATGTCGTGCCGGGCGGCGTCGATCATCATGTCGACCATCACGTCCTCCGGCAGGCAGGCGTCGTAGTTGAAGCCGGCCCATCCGGAATAGGGTGACGTGCCCGCGCGCAAAAGGTTCTCCTCCGAATAGTCGGATTCCGTGTAGAGACCGCCGACGCGCAGATACGCGTCGCCCAGACTGCGGCCCGACAGCCAGGTGCCCCAACTGTCGAGCAGGCCGCCGACGACATCGCTGTCCGGTGCGGGCCAGGAGGGGCTGAACATCAGATGGGCGCGAACCGGCATGGGGCCTTCGTCGCGCAGCGCCTGATACGCTGCGAGCACTTCCGCCGCGATGCCGTGCCCCTCGAAGACGCTCGTCGTGCCGACCGCGTTGTACAGGCGCATCGAGTCCCGCAAGCCCGCGATCCGGTCTTCCAGGGTGAAGCGCGGGATCACCGACATCAGAGTGTGCTCCACCAACGGTTTGTAGTTGAACTCGTGCAAGACGCCCGTCGGCTCGCCGGTCGCATGATCCTTGTCGATCTGGATCGTCGCGGCTGGCGGGATCGTGTCGCGGGTAATGCCGGCGATCTCCAGCGCCTTGCTGTTGGCGATCGAAACCAGCGGCAAGGTGTTGCGCCAATGGCCCCAGATGGCGCGGATATAGACCGGGTTGTCGGGCGCGACCTCGTCGAGCTCCTGGCGGGTGGGGACTCGGCCCTCGCGCAGATTGCCGGGCACGCCGGAATAATAGGGCGGGTCGCCGATCGGCATGGTGACGATCCATTCGCCGGGTTCGGCGGTGCGCGCCTCGGCCGCGATCCGCTCCAGGATATCGTCGATGCTAGCGGCGCCGGCGAGCGACGGCAGCCGCAGTTTCAAGCCTTCCCGGTCCATATGGGCGTGCCCGTCGATCAGACCGGGGATCGCGGTCCGCCCTGCGAGGTCGATCCGTTTGGCGTCGGGGGCCGCGGCGGCCGTCACGCTCGCGTTGTCGCCGACGGCGAGGATTCGGTCGCCCGATATGGCTATGGCGTCGGCAATGGTCGAATGCGGATCGAGCGTGACGACCTTACCGCCGCTCAGGATCAGGTTTTCGTTGTTTTCGCTCATCGGCCACCCCGTTTTTCCGCGCTGGAGCATCAGACGGCAGCCGGGAGAAACTTGTCAATGACGACGCTCAGCCGGCGTTGCGGTCGCCGGCCAGATCCTTGGGCCGCAAGACGATCATTGCCAGAAGCCCGAGGCCCATGACCGCGGCGACATGGGCGAACGCGATGCCCCAGGCGAAGGCGCTTTCGCCGCCGGCGAGATCGAGGATTGCGCCCATGACCAACGGTCCGACGAACCCGCCGGAATAGCCCAGCGTCGAATGCACCGCCATTGTCGCGCCCCGTTGGCCGGGCGCTGCGCTGCCGACCGTTCCGGCGGTAAGCGACGAAGAATCGGCCCAGATCAGGATCCCGTAGACGATGCAGAGGCCGGCCGCGAGTTCGTAGGAGACCGCCGAGGTGAAGCCGATCACCGCAGCGACCGACATCGAGGCGAGCATCACGCAAATGATGAATCGCCGCCGCCCGATCCGCCGCGCCACTTCGTTTCCGGAAACGCTGGCCCACACGCCCGCCAGGCTGAGAACCGTCGCGATGGCGGCCGGCGCCAGCAGGATCGTTTCGCCGCCCGCCGTCGCCAGGGCGAAGGTGAGAAACGTCACGACCCAGGCGCGCAACGCATTCATCTCCCAGGTGTGGAAGCAGTAGCCGAGGGAGTAGGCCAATGCCGAGCGATTGCGCAGGACGGGACGGAAGTCGAGCAGACCCGCCTGTTTATCTTCGGTCTTTTTCGGTTCACGGCGCGGCAGCAGGAACGCCATGATCAGGAAGGCGAGCAGCGCGCAGACGCCGCCGAAGGCGATGCCCCAACGCCAGCCGTACCAGGTCGCGATCGTGCTGGCGATGATGAAGGACGCCGCGCCGCTGACCCCGACGCTGCCGGCGTGAAAGGCGACGCCGCGCGATTGTTGCGGGCCTTCGACGAAATCGCTCAACGCTTTCAGGCCCGGCATATAGGTGCCGGCCCAGCCGACGCCCGCGATCAGGCGAAAGGCGAAGGCGGACCAGAATCCGTCCGCCAAGGTCGCGTAACCCAGTGCCGCGACCGCCGTCAGGATCACCGCGCCCAGATACACCCGCTTGGGGTCGATGCGGTCGGTCAACGACACCAGGACCGGTACGGTCAATGTATAGCTTGCGTAGAACGCGCCGATTATCCAGCCCGCTTCGGTACCGCTGAGACTCCAGGCGTCGATGAAGGTGGGCAACAGCGCCGGGACGGCGAAGGCGCCGATCTGGGCGAAGGCCTGTGCGGTGCAGACGATGGCGATGATGCGGACGGGTGACATGATGGCGGCGGAGTGTGCCGGACAGGCGCTTTGCGCTCAAGCGGTCGTTAGGTTCAGGAGCCTAAGCGCCGTGCCGATTTTCTCGACCGCCTTCAGACCCGATCCGGTCAGGATCACCGCGACGGTTTCGCCGGAACGGATCGCGCCTTCCGCTATCAGCCGTGTCAGGCCGGCCGCCGCGGCGCCCGTGGTCGGTTCGACGAAGAATCCGAGCCGGGCCAGCTGGGTAAAGCCTTGGACGATTTCGTCCTCCGATACGGCCATGATCGCGCCGTTGGAGTCCCGTACAGCGGCGAGCACCTCGGGCAGCCGGACCGGTGTCGCGGAGGCGATCCCGTCGGCGATCGTCGGCTGCGCCGGGAATGATTTCACCGTGTCGTCGTCGGATTGGAAGGCGGTGTGATAAGGTGCGCAGTTGGCGGCCTGAATGGCGTAGATGCGCGGCAGGCGGTCGATCTGTCCCGCGGCCAGCAGCTCCGCGAACCCGATATGGCTGCCCATGATGTTGCTGCCCTGGCCGAGCGGGGCGACGACGCAATCCGGAGCTTGAAAACCCAGTTGCTCCCAAAGCTCGAACGCCAGGGTCTTCGTCCCTTCGAGGAAAAAGGGCTGATGGTTGTGGCTGGCGTAGAAGGTGCATTCGGATTCCGCCAGCGCGGCGTCGGCGACATCGTCCCGGCTGCCCTCGATCGCGACGACCTCGGCGCCCATCGCCGCCATTTGGATCTTCTTCGCTTCCGGCGCGGCGGCGGGGACCATGATGCGGCAATCGAGACCCAGCGCCGCGGCATAGGTCGCGGCGGATGCGCCGGCATTGCCGGAGGAATCCTCCAGGAACGCCGTCACGCCGACCTGTTTCAGATAGTTCAGCATGACCGCGGTGCCGCGGTCCTTGAAGGATCCGCTTGCCATCAGATAATCGGCTTTCATATGCACCGGCACACCGTTCCATACCGCTGCCAGGAGCGGAGTCCAGCCTGCGCCCAGCGTTGCCTCAGGTGGGCACGGCAGACGCACCGCGGTACGGTAGCGCCACAGCGAGTGCTCGGCGCCGTCGATATCGTCCGGCGTGAGGCCCGCGCCCGGCGACAGGTTGACGTAGCCGCCGTCGTCAGTCGCCTTCCATAGCGGTTTCGTCGTCGGCCAGGTCTTGCCGGTGCGCGGATTGACGTATTCGGGCGGCGTCACCGCATCAGCCCTTTCGACTCGATCCAGTCCTGAACCAGCGCGGCGACGGCATCGGAATTGTCATCCATCATCGGGAAGTGGGAGTTGCCGTGGATGCCGAGCGCGGGTAAATCGATGATGTCCAGGCTGCCGCCGACGGCGCGCAGCGCCTCGCTATAGGCGGCGATCCGTTTCTGGTAGCCGGGCCAGCGGGTGCCGTCTTCGATAAAGTCTCCCCAGACGACCAGGTGCGGGATTTCCCGAACTTTGGAAATGTCGACGGCGTCCGGCATTGGCGTTCCCGAAGGCTCGATAGCGATGACGGCGCGGACCTTGTCCGGCGCATGCAGGGCTGCGGTGAACGCGAAATTTCCGGATTGGCTGTGCGCCATCACGACCGCCGGCCCAACCCTTTCGACCAACCGGTCGTAGGCGGCCTGGGTTGCCGTATCGTTGACGGTCCAGCGCGGCACGGTCTGCTGTACGAAAGCGTCGAAGGTGTCCACCGGAAACCGCTGGCCATCGTAAGCCTTGCGTTCGTCGTCGTTCGCCCGCCAGGAACCGATTGGCCCGACCCGGAAACCTTCCCAGCATTCCTGCTTGGTGCGGGCGAAAGGCTGTCCGCCATAGATATCGGGAAGGCAGGACCAGGAAGCGCGGCCGCGCTCGACCGCGTCGGAAACGTAGACATCGTGCCCGTGTAGGAGGAACGCCATCTGCCAGCCGGGTCGGCCGTCGGGCGTGTCTTCCCAGGTGACGCCGGTCATGCCGCCGCCGTGCCACATCAGCAACGGATATCGCGCGCGCGGCGCGGCGAGCCGGACATACTGGACGTACATCTGCTCGATCTCATAGGTTCCGTTCTGGTCGATCGTCCGCACCGGGCCGCCCGGCGTCAGAATAGCCTCGTGCGGTGGTATGCCGCTCACGCTGATGGCGCGGCCGGCGATGTGAAAGCTCCCGACTCGATCGATTTCAACGGTCATGAAATTGCGTCGCTGAACCGGTGATCCGGCGAAACGTTAAACCTATTTCGACGCGCAGGATATGCATTGCGCCGCGTGCGGAATCGCTTCGAGGCGCTTCTCTCCAACGGGCTCGCCGCAGGTCGCACAATCGCCATAGGTGCCTTCTTCGATGCGCGCGAGCGCTGCATTGATCTGCGAAATTTCCAGCAGGCCGGCGTTTTCGAGGCCTTCGAGGACTTCATCGGCTTCGCCCTCGGTCGCTTGTTCGGCGAAATCCGGATTCGCCGGTTCGCGCAAGTCGCCTTCGATTTCTTCGACCTTGGCGCTCAAGAACAGCCGCCGCTCCTCCAGCGATTTCTTGACTTTCTGGACATCTGTCATCGTTGTGCATCCTGATCTACAAACACTTTCGGCTGCCGCCGGACTAGGCGCAACCCACAATCGGACTGTAGCAAATATTTTCCCGATGGTCCGCTGAAAATCTTTTCCGCCAATTTCCCGGCGCGACGCGGGGTGCCGATACGGCGCTGGATTCGCGATGTGTTTTCAGGCAGGTTCTGCTCCGACACGCCGCGTGACAAAGCCAGCCGATGAAAATCCTGTACCACCATAGGACCGTCTCGAAGGACGGTCAGGACGTCCATATCACGGAGCTGATCAACGCCTTTCGCGAGCAAGGGCACGAGGTCATCGTGGTCTCGCCGCCGACACGCGAGGAAGCGGAGTTCGGCGCCGGCGGCGGCCGGTTCGATCTGATTAAAAAGCTCATCCCGCCCGCGCTGTACGAGATTCTCGAATATTGCTACTCGTTCGTCGCCTATCGGCGCTTGCGGGATGCCTATGTCCGGCATCAGCCGGATTTTCTGTACGAACGGTACAGTTTGTTCCTGATGGCGGGCAAATGGTTGAAATCGCGGTACGGCGTGCGTTACATGCTGGAAGTTAACGCGCCGCTTGTCGATGAACGCATCGCGCATGACGGGCTCGCGCTGCACCGCTTCGGACGGTGGGCGGAAGGCAGGGTGTGGCAGGCCGCGGACCAGGTTCTGCCGGTCACGGACAAGTTGGCCGATTACGTTCGCCGCGCCGGCGTGCCGGAGTCTCGGATCCAGGTTATCCCCAACGGCATCAACACGGCGATGTTCTCCGCCGGCGCGAGCGGCGAGGAAGGCCGCCGCGAGTTGGGGTTGGACGGCAAGCTTATTCTCGGATTCACGGGCTTCATCCGCTCTTGGCATGGCTTGACCCGGGTCATCGACGCCATGGTCGCGATGCCGGAACGGGATGACTTGCATTTCGTCGTCGTTGGCGATGGTCCCGCGCGCTCGGAACTGGAGGACTACGCCGCGGAGAAAGGGCTTCGGAACCGGGTGACGACGCTGGGTCTGGTGCCGCGTGACCGGGTGAGCCATTACGTCTCGACCTTTGATATCGCGTTGCAGCCGAGCGTTGTCGCCTATGCGTCGCCCTTGAAGCTTTTCGAGTATATGGCGCTTGGCCGCGCGATCGTCGCGCCCGATCAGGACAATATCCGCGAGGTCCTGACCGACGGCGAAGACGCCATCCTGTTCGATCCCGACGACACGGACGCTTTTACCGAAGCGGTCGTGCGCATGTGCCGCGACGACGATTTGCGCCGCGCGCTCGGCCAGGCGGCGGCGGCCCTGATCGCGGACAGGGAATACACCTGGGCGGCGAACGCGCGCCGGGTCGAGGCGCTGGCGCGCGCCGAATAATCGGGAATTCACGACCGCATCTAGAGCCTTTCACGGCTATACGGAACCGCTGAGATCGGTTTTCCGTTTCGCC
>CAYLTU010000010.1:0-40327 GCA_964386465.1 uncultured Rhodospirillaceae bacterium | reverse complement strand
GACCTGCGCGACCGGTGGCTCGCCATCGATTACGGCTTCAAGAAACAGATCGTCAAACAATCGATCGACGACTGCGAAAAGCGTTACACAAACGACCGTATCCTTGTCGCTCCGGACATATAGCCGCGCCGTACCTGGCCCGCTTTACTCTTTTGCGATCTCACGTCCGATAATCAGCCGCTGAATATCGCTGGTACCTTCGTAAATCTTGCAAACCCGCACGTCCCGGAAGATGCGGGCGACCGGGAAGTCCTCCAGATAACCGACGCCGCCATGCGTCTGAATCGCGTCGGAACATACCGTCTCCGCCATTTCAGTGGCGTACAGCTTGGCCATCGCCGCCTCCTTCAGGCAGGGTACGCCAGCGTCGCGCAGCGATGCCGCGTGCAGGGTGAGCTGGCGCGCCGCCTCGAGTTTGGTCGCCATATCCGCCAGGCGGAAGCCGACGGCCTGATGGTTCACGATCGCCGTGCCCATGCTCTCCCGCTCGCCCGCATAGGCGAGCGCCGCCTCGTAGGCGGCACGCGCCATGCCAACCGCCTGCGCGGCGATACCGATCCGGCCGCCTTCCAGGTTCGACAGAGCGATCTTGTAGCCTTCGCCCTCCTGTCCCAGCATCAGATCGGCCGTTAGCGCCATGTCCTCGAAGCGCAGCTGGCAGGTGTCCGACGCTTTCTGCCCCAGCTTGCGCTCCTCCGAGGCGACTTCGTAGCCCGGCGTATCGGTCGGCACGATGAAAGCGGAGATGCCGCGCTTGCCGGCGTCGGGGTCGGTCACCGCGAAGGCGATGATCACGTCGGCGTTCTTTCCGCTGGTGATGAACTGCTTGGTGCCGTTCAAGACCCAATGGTTGCCGTCGCGCTCGGCGCGGGTGCGGATTGCCGCGGCATCGGAACCGGCCTCCGGTTCCGTCAAGGCGAACCCGCCAAGTTGCTCCCCGCGCGCCAGCGGCCGCAGGAAACGTTCTTTCTGCTCGTCACTGCCGAACTTGTAGATCGGCATGCAGGCGACTGTGTTGTGCACGGTCATTATCGTCGAACAGGAACCGTCGCCGGCGGCGATTTCCTCGATCGCCATGACGTAGGTGATATTGTCGGTTCCGGCGCCTTCCCACTCCGGCGGGATCAGCATTCCCATGAGGCCAAGCGTACCCATCTCTCGGATCGCCTCGGCGGGAAAGATCGAGCCCTTGTCCCACTCGGCCGCGTGCGGCGCCAGCTTCTCGGCCGCGAAGGCCCGCGCCATATCGCGGACCATGCTTTGCTCTTCGGTGAGGATCATTGCCGTTACCCCCCGGCTACCACGGGATATCGAAGCCGTCGTAGTTGATGAAGCGTCCGTTATCCTCCAACTTCAGGCGGTCGATCACGTTGAACATGCCGCGCACGCTGGTCTTGGTATCGATCGCGGCGGCCGGACCGCCCATGTCGGTGCGGACCCAGCCGGGATGGAACAGCACGCAGGCGATACCCCGCGGCCGCAATCCGTTGCCCAGCACATTCACCGCCGCATTGAGGCACGCCTTGGACGACCGGTAGATCATCGCATCGCCGGAATTGGTCTGCGTGATGCTGCCCATCATCGAGGATATGAAGACCATCAGCTTGCGGTCCGACGCGGCGACGTTTTCGGCCAGCGCCGCCGCCACCCGGATCGGCGCCAGCGCGTCGATGGCGAGGACCTCGGCCCAGGCGTCATAATCGATCTCGTCGAACCCGTAGGTACGTGGTCCGTAAATACCGGCGTTGTTGAGAAGAAGATCGATCGCCTGGCCGTCCAACGCCTCGGCCAATGCCCGGACCGATTCCGGGTCCGTTACGTCGAGCGCGTGCACCTCGCCTTCGAGCCTAGCCTTGGCGGGATCCCGGCAGGTCGAAATCACGCGCCAACCGGCTTCGCGGAAGCGCTCGGCGAAGCCCCGGCCAATGCCCCGGCTCGCGCCGGTGATCAGGACGGTCGGCATCGTCTTTTCACTCCTGCGGCCGACGGCGCGGGCGGCGCAGCAGTTCGCCACCGCAGTTCGGGCAGATATGGCTCATATCGGTCGTACACGGGGTGCAGAACGTGCATTCAAAGGAGCAGATCCAAGCTTCACCCGTATGTTCAAGCGCCGCATCGCACTTCATGCGGGCGGTTTTCATTTCCAGCGCCATTGCGTCGTCTCCCTAGTAAGGCGTTCCGTCCCTTTTAAAGAATTTGAAGGCGCCTTCGACACTCCTGGCGGCAAGATCGATATCGGGGTAAGCCACCTCGTCGCCCGCCGTCCGGTCGCCGATCTCCAGGTAGCGGGCCTCCGCGGCACCTTTATTGAACAGTTGATGCCCATCGGCGACTCCCGCCGGAAACCCTGCCTTCATACCGGGGCCAAGCACCTGCTCACCGGAGTCGGTGATCAGGGTGATTTCGCCCTCAAACACATAGATCGACTCGTCCTGCCGGGAATGCCAGTGCCGTTCGGCCGAACCCGATCCCGGCTCGAGGGTGACCAGATTGACGCCGAAATTGGTCAATCCCAGCGGATCGCCCAGCGCGCGTTTCTCGCGCGCCGCGCAAAGCGCCTGGAAGGGTGCGGGATAGCTGGCCCCGATACGCGGCGACAGCGTCGCGGGATCGAGCGCGGGTTTTTGAGGTCCCTTTATAGAATCGGTCATGCCTTGTCCCTCAGCTTTGCAACCGACGCCCTATTCGGCACCGTCAACCTAATATAAGCGCCCAAATCACCACGACGTTCAGCAAACTCAACAGGACCGCCGCGGACCCCATATCCTTCGCCGTTTTCGACAATGGGTTTATCTCAGCGCCGATTCTGTCGACCACGGCCTCCAAGCCGCTATTGACCAGTTCGACGACGAGAACAAGGAAAAGCGATCCGATCATCACCGCGCGCTCCAGACCGGTATCGCCAAGCCAAACCGCCAGCGGAACGAGCAGGATGCAGAGGACGACTTCCTGCCGGAAAGCCGTCTCCGATTGCCACGCCGACCTTAACCCCGCCCATGAATACCCGGCCGCTTTGACAATCCTGTCCATCGTCGCGTTTACGCGGTCTCCTGGAACAATTCGCGGCCTATCAGCATGCGTCGTATTTCGCTGGTGCCGGCGCCAATTTCGTACAGCTTGACGTCACGCAGTAGGCGGCCGGTCGGGCTTTCGTTGATATAGCCCATGCCGCCGAGCGACTGGATCGCTTCCAGCGCCATCCAGGTCGCCTTCTCCGCCGTGTAAAGCAACACGCCGGCGGCGTCCTTGCGCGTCGTGTCCTGCCGGTCGCAGGCTTTGGCAACGGCGTAGGCATAGGCCTTACAGGCGTTCATCGTCGTGTACATATCGGCTAGTTTGCCCTGCATCAGCTGAAACTTGCCGATCGGTTCGCCGAACTGCTCGCGCTCGTGCACATATGGGACAACCACGTCCATGCAAGCCTGCATGATGCCGAGCGGCCCGCCGGACAGGACCAGCCGTTCGTAGTCGAGCCCGCTCATCAGTACGCGAACGCCGGCACCCACGTCGCTGACCACATTTTCCTCCGGTACCTCGCAATCCTCGAATACCAGCTCGCCTGTGCTGGAGCCGCGCATGCCGAGTTTGTCCAGCTTCTGCGCCACCCGGAATCCCTTGAAGTCCTTCTCGATGATGAAGGCGGTGATGCCGTGCTGTTTGGCTTCCGGATCGGTCTTGGCGTAGACCAGCAATACGTCCGCGTCCGGTGCGTTGGTAATCCAGAACTTTGTCCCGTTCAGTATGTAGCGGTCGCCTTTCTTTTCCGCCCGCAACTTCATCGAAACGACATCGGAACCGGCACCGGACTCGCTCATGGCCAGCGAACCGACATGCTCGCCCGAGACCAGCTTCGGCAGATAGCGGCGTTTCTGGTCTTCGTTGCCGTTGCGGCGAATCTGATTGATGCAAAGATTGGAATGGGCGCCGTAGCTGAGTCCGACCGAACCGGAGGCGCGGCTGAGTTCCTCGACCGCGACGACATGTTCGGTATAGCCCATGCCGGCGCCGCCATACTCTTCTTCAACCGTCAGGCCGTGCAATCCCAGCGCCCCCATCTTTGGCCACAGATCGCGCGGAAATTCGTCACTTCTGTCGATTTCCGCCGCGCGCGGCGCCACCTCCTCGGCGGCAAAGCTTTGCACCGTATCGCGCAACATGTCCGCCGTCTCTCCTAGATTGAAATCAAGGCCCGGAATTTGGTTGGGAATCATGGGCACGCCTCCTTCTTTTCGAAGTTCCGATTATGCGCTCTTTTCATCTACTGTCACCCGCCGCAACTCCGCCAACCTATCCGCACACCGTGCGGACACGCTGTCCAGTTCGCGCAGCGCGACCGCGATATCGTCCCGCTGTTGCAGCAACCTTTTTCGCCGGGCGTCGATCTTATCGATCAACAACTTCAGTTGCCTAACCTCGCCCGGCGGCGCGTCGTACATGTCTACGATCTCACGGATTTCGGCGAGGCTGAAGCCCAATCGCTTGCCGCGCAGGATAAGCTTCAACCGTGTCCGGTCGCGCTGATCGAACAAACGCGTTTGGCCGCGACGTTTTGGCGAGAGCAAGCCCTCACCCTCGTAGAAGCGGATCGCCCGCGCGGTGACGTCGAACTCACGTGACAATTGACCAATTGAAAACAATGATTCCATTGACTTATTTTACTAACGTTTACGTTAACGTCAACTAATCCTGCAAACAATAGAACACACCTCAAAATATCAAAGGAGGACGATCGCTGCGAGTCCCAGGAAACAGAGAAAACCGACCACGTCGGTAACCGTCGTCAGAACGATACTGGAGCCTACCGCCGGATCCGCTCCGGCTCGGTCGATCACCAACGGGATCAATATGCCGGCCAGACCGGCGACCAGAAGATTGATGACCATGGCGACGCCGATCACGATGCCGATCAACAGGTCCGAAAACCAGAAATACGCGATCGCCCCCATCAGCACGGCGAAGACCACGCCGTTGATACCGCCGACAAGTACTTCCTTGCCGATGATGCGCAGCGCGTTGCTGGGCGTCAGTTCCTTCATCGCCAGGGCGCGCACCGCTACCGTTAAGGTCTGGGTCCCGGCATTGCCGCCCATCGAAGCGACGATCGGCATCAGAACCGCAAGCGCGACGATTTTTTCGATCTCGGCTTGGAAGAACCCGATGACGACCGACGCCAATACCGCCGTCATCAGATTCAGGACCAGCCACGATAGGCGCGATTTGATCGTGTCGACGACGGCTTCGTAAAGGTCGTCCACCGCCACGCCGCCAAGTTTCAGAAGGTCTTCCTCATGCTCCTCGTGGATCACGTCGACCACGTCATCGACCGTGATGACGCCGATGATCCGCCCTGCTTCGTCGACAACAGGTGTTTCGACCAGGCCGTATTGCCGGAAAAGGAAAGCCACGTCTTCCTGGTCCATGGTACCGGGGATCAATCTGATTTCCGGTTCCATGATCTCCGTCACGGCTACGGGCCGCTGCGCCCGAAGCAGCCGGTTGGTCATCACCACGCCCAACGGCTTGTTGTCGGGGCCGACCACGAAGAGACCGTAGAAATCGTCGGGTACGTCCGGGTCGGCGCGCATATAGTCGATGGTCTGACCGACATCCCAAACCGACGGCACCGCCGCGTACTCCCGGCGCATGAGGCGGCCGGCGCTATCCTCGGGATAGCCCAGTGCTTCCTCGTACAGGGCACGATCGACCGCCGGCACTTCCTCAAAGAGCGCCTGCTGATCCGCAGCCTCAAGGTCCTCTATAAGCTCGACTGCGTCGTCGACTTCCAGTTCATTGACGACCCGGGCCAACGCCGCAGGCTCAAGCTCTTCGATCAGGTCGTCACGGACAGCTTCGTCCAGATGTACGAAGACCTCCGCATCGAGATCTTCGCCGAGAAGGCTCTCAAGCAACTGCCGGTTATGCCCGGATAGCGCTTGAAGGAGATCTGCCATGTCCGCGGCATGCAGCGGCTCGGTCAACTCCTTCAGGCGTGCTCGGTCTTGCGCACCGATCGCGACCAAGGTCTCACGGACGAGTTCGCCCGTGAGACCATACAAGCTTTCCAACTCGACGTCGTCTGTTAGTGTGCCGTCACCCAACTCGGCCATGTTAGATTGTGTCCACTAGCGCTCCCGTTGGGTGTTGTCTCCGGCTGGCGCTAATTGGCGCCCCTGAGCGTCGACCACCGCGTAGGCGGTCATGTTCATGATGCCCCGGGTCGTAACCGATTGCGTCACGACATGAACCGGCGCCGCCATGCCGACCAGCATCGGACCGACCGACAATCCCTCGCCAACGGTTTTCAGGAGATTGAAGGCGATGTTCGCGGCATCCAACGACGGCGCGACAAGCAAGTTGGCATTGCCGCTGAGTTTAGATTCCGGGAACACGCGATCACGGATGGCGCCGTTGACGGCGGAATCCGCCTGCATTTCACCTTCCACTTCCAGGTCCGGATCGCTGGCGTGCAACAACGCCACCGCGTCCCGCATCTTGAGCGCGGTCGGATGGTTACTCGTCCCGAAATTCGAGTGGGACATCAAGGCGACCTTCGGCTCGATACCGAACCGACGCACTTCGACCGCCGCCAACCGAACCATCTCGGCGATCGCTTCGGCGGACGGATCAAGCGACACATGCGTATCGGCCACGAAATACGTGCCTTGCGGCAGTATCATGAGGCTCAGACCGGACACCTCGCCGATTCCATCCGCCTTGCCGATGATCTGACGCAGATGATCCAAATGGCCCTTGTATTGGCCATAGGTCCCGCAAATAAGGGCGTCCGCGTCGCCGCGCTTCACCATCAACGCACCGATCACGGTCGAATTCGTGCGCACCAATTCGCGCGCCCGGTTCGGCGTGACTCCGCTCCGCACGGTGAGTTCGTGATAATTTTTCCAATAATCCTTGTAGCGAGGATCGTTCTGCGGATCGACGAGTTCGACATCCTTGCCGACCTCCAGCCGCAAACCCAGTTCGCTTATCTGATTATCGACAACCGCCTTGCGGCCAATCAGAACCGGCTTCGCCAAACCGTCGTCAACGGCCATCTGCGCAGCGCGGAGAACCCGTACATCTTCGCCTTCGGCATAGACAACGCGTTTCGGATCGAGCCGTGCTTTTTCGAACACCGGCCGCATCGCCTGTCCCGAACGATAAACGAATGCTGCCAGTTTGCGCCGATAGGCGTCGAAATCCTCAATCGGACGCGTTGCCACACCGCTATCCATCGCCGCTTTCGCCACCGCGGGGGCAAGTTCGATGATGAGACGCGGATCGAAGGGTTTCGGGAGAAGTTTTTCCGGCCCAAACGTCGTGGCTTTCCCGCCAAACGCCGCCTGCACGATATCCGACGTCTCGGCCATCGCCAGGTCGGCCAGCGCCTTGACGCAAGCGATCTTCATTTCCTCGTTGATCGTGGTCGCGCCGCAGTCCAGCGCACCGCGGAAGATGAACGGGAAACAAAGCACATTGTTAACCTGGTTCGGATAGTCCGAACGTCCCGTCCCCATGATCACGTCAGAGCGCGCCTTCAGCGCTTCTTCCGGCATGATCTCCGGCGTCGGGTTGGCAAGCGCCATGATGATCGGTTTGTCGGCCATCGACTTGACCATATCGCCGTTCATGGTGCCCGGCGCGGAAAGGCCAAGGAACACATCGGCGCCTGCGAGGGCCTCCGTTAACGTGCGGGCCTCCGTTTCAACCGCGAAGTATTCCTTATATTTATCCATCTTTTCGGTGCGACCCTTGTAGATCGCGCCCGTGCGGTCGGTGACGGAGATGTTTTCTTTCGGCATACCAAGGGCGATCAGCTGATGCAGGCAGGCCTGCGCCGCCGCGCCGGCGCCCGAGGTCACCAGCCTGACCTTCTTGATATCCTTTTCGACGACGCGCAGCGCGTTGTAGATCGCCGTCGCGACGACGATCGCCGTGCCGTGCTGGTCGTCATGGAAGACCGGAATATTCATCCGCTCGCGCAGCTTCTTCTCGATCTCAAAGCATGCCGGCGCGCCGATATCTTCCAGATTGATACCGCCGAACGTCGGCTCGAGCCGCGCGACACACTCGACGAAGGCATCGATGTCGGTCTCGTCGACCTCGATATCGAAAACGTCGACATCGGCAAAGTTCTTGAACAGAACCGCCTTGCCCTCCATCACCGGCTTCGAGGCCAGCGCGCCGATGTTGCCGAGACCGAGAACCGCCGTACCGTTCGAAATAACGCCAACCAGATTGCCGCGCGCGGTAACGCTTGCCGCTTCGACGGGGTCGTCTGCGATCAGGGTACAGGCCGCCGCGACACCCGGCGAATAGGCCAGCGACAGGTCGCGCTGATTGGCCATGGGCTTGGTCGCGATAATCGCCAGTTTTCCCGGCGGATCCATGCGGTGATAGACCAACGCTTCCTTATCGACATCGTTGCTCATTATCCGTTCCCCCTGTTCAACAACTTGCTCCACAATAAAACGGCTGCATGAATTCCGTCCTAGGACCCAAAAAGACCCGCCGGTGCCAGCAGGCCTTTTTGAAATTGGTGCGGTCGAGAAGACTCGAACTTCCACGGGGTTGCCCCCACAGCGACCTCAACGCTGCGCGTCTACCAATTCCGCCACGACCGCATGACATTCATCCGAAACTGGATTTATTATAGACGTAGGTACTAGGTGGACGCACGGGAAATACCAAATCGCATTTGCCGTGGCAAGCAAGTCCGGGCTTTATACCAAAGGTCATCTATGGGCTGATATACGCATGATGGACACGCTCGAATGGCGGATCAGCGATACACCGGTCGCCTATCCGGATGCGCTGACGGTGATGGAGGATAGGGTCGCCGCGATCCACGAGGGCAGCGCCGGCGAAATGATCTGGCTGCTCGAACACCCGCCGCTATACACAGCGGGCACGAGCGCCAAGGACGAGGATTTGCTGGATTCGGCGCGTTTTCCGGTGTACCGCGCCGGCCGCGGCGGCCAATACACCTATCACGGCCCCGGCCAGCGAATCGTCTACACGATGCTCGATCTGCGGCGGCGTGGCCCCGACGTGCGCTGTTTCGTCCACGACCTCGAAGAATGGGTAATTCGGGCGCTTGCGTCCTTCAACGTCAAGGGTGAACGCCGCGAAGGCCGGGTCGGCATCTGGGTTGACCGCGGCGGCGGCCGCGAGGACAAGATCGCGGCTATCGGCGTGCGGATACGACGCTGGATTACCTTTCACGGCATTTCGATCAACGTCGAGCCGGACCTGGAACACTTCACCGGCATCGTGCCCTGTGGCATCGGCGAAGAGGGTCTCGGTGTCACCTCGCTCGTCGATCTCGGCCTGCCGGTCACTATGACGGATCTCGACGTGGCGCTGCGGGAGAGTTTCGGCACCGTATTCGGCGCGAACGGGTCAGCGGCGGAGTAAAAAATCATTCAGATTCCCGCGGGCCTGCCACCCGACACGCTGCAGTTCCGGCTCACGATGCACGGCGGCCGGATAGCCAACGCATAGATAGGCGACCAGCCGCCAATTTTCCGGGACGTCCAGGGTTTTGCACACGGCGGTCGGGTCGATGATCGATACCCAGCCGACGCCGACTCCCACCGCGCGGGCGGCCAGCCACAGCGTATTAACCGCGGCAACGGCCGAGTACTCCAGCGTCTCCGGCATGGTCCGGCGTCCAACCCCGTGGCCACGCGCGGTGCCGGTATCGGCAAAGACAGCAAGGTGCACCGGCGCCTCGTCGAGGCCGGAGAGCTTGAGCTTGGCATAGGCGGCCGCGCGCTCCCCTTCGTAATCGCCAAGCGCTGCCGCGTTCATCTCCTGAAAGTTCGCTCGAATTTCCGCTCGACGCGCTTCCTCTTCGACCAGGACGAAACGCCAAGGCTGACTATTGCCGACGCAGGGCGAAAGACAGGCCTGCGTCAGCAGCGCCTCGATGAGGTCCGGATCAACGGGGTCCGTCAGGAAGCGCCGCACGTCGCGCCGCCACTCAAACAAGCACAAAAGCTTTTCGCGAAAAGCCGCATCGAATTCGGGCGGTTCCAACGTATTGTCCGTCATGGCGCGGTCGGCAGGATCTCGAATCCTCGCCTCTCCTCTTCATCGGCATCGTATTCTGTCAGCTTGGTGACATGCGAGACCGGTGGGCCCTGATGGCAGCGCGAAAGAACCCGACGAACCGCATCCGAATCACCGAAAAACAACGCCTCGACCTTCCCGTCCCGGCGGTTACGGACCCAGCCATCGAGTCCGAACCGTTCGGCCTCCCGCGCCACCCAATAGCGAAACCCGACGCCCTGCACCCGTCCTTCGATGAGGACTCGGACGGCCATGGCTCTGGTTCCGTCAGGCAAATTCAAGGATTGGTTGGTCGACCATCAGGCTGTCGCCCTCGCCCGCCAGCAGTTCCTTGACGGTGCCATCCTGTTCGGCGCGCAGAACATTTTCCATCTTCATGGCCTCGACGACGGCCAACTCCTCGCCCGATTTCACGACATCGCCGGCCGCGACGGCAAGCCGGATCAGCAATCCCGGCATCGGCGACAACAGGAACCGCGACATATCAGGCGGCTCCTTGACCGGCATCAGCCGGCTCAACGCCGCGATACGCTCGTTCACGATCATGATATCCATCTGACCGCCGGCATGGCTCAGCCGATAGCGCGTCCCGACGCGTTCGACCTGGATGCAAACCGGCGCGCCATTCACCGCGCCATGAAACAGCGGCTCACCCGGTCGCCAATCTCCCGTAACCGAGAACGCGCTGCCATCGACATCGACCGTCACCATGCCGTCAGCCTCGGATAGCGCCAGTTCGAACTCCTGGCTGTCCCGTTCTCCCACGATCGCAGTTCGCTTTTCGAGTGTTGGCGTGTGACCGTTCACACGACCGCGGCGGTTCTGCTGCCGAGCGTCGATCACCGCGGCAACGGCGACGATCATCCTCGGATCGTCATGGACCAAGTGATCGACGGTAAAACCTTCGCCGTATTCGTCGTCGATAAAGGCTGTGGAAATAGCACCGGATGCGAACCGTGGATGCGCGAGAACGGCGGAAAGGAATGGAATATTGTGCGACACGCCGCGGATGTAATAGGCGTCCAGCGCATCGCGCATCGCTGAAATCGCCTCGTCCCGTGTTTCGCCCGCAGTAATCAGCTTGGCGATCATCGGGTCGTAGAACATCGAAATCTCGCCGCCTTCGCCGACACCGGTATCGACCCGGACGGTCTCGCTCTCGACGGGCGCGCGATAACGGACGAGCCGCCCCGTCGAGGGCAGGAAATTGCGGAAAGGATCCTCGGCGTAGATGCGCGTTTCCATCGCCCAGCCGTCGAGACGGACGTCCTCCTGCTTGATCGCCAGTTTCTCGCCCGCCGCGATGCGGATCATCTGCTCGACAAGATCGATGCCCGTGACCAGTTCCGTCACCGGATGCTCAACCTGCAGCCGAGTGTTCATTTCCAGGAAGTAGAAGTTGCGGTCGCCGTCGACGATGAATTCAACAGTCCCGGCGGACTTGTAATCGACAGCTTTGGCCAGCGCCACGGCCTGGGCGCCCATCGCCGCACGGGTCTCCGCATCGATGAAAGGCGACGGCGCTTCCTCGATGACCTTCTGGTGTCGGCGCTGGATCGAACATTCGCGTTCGCCCAAATAGACCGTATTGCCGTGCGAGTCGGCCAAAACCTGGATCTCGATATGGCGCGGGTTCTCGATGAACTTTTCGATGAATATCCGGTCGTCGCCGAAGCTCGACAGCGCTTCGCTCGCGGCGAGCCGAAAGCTCTCGCGCGCACCATCATCGTCGCGCGCAATCCGCATGCCCTTGCCGCCGCCGCCTGCGGACGCCTTCAACATCACCGGAAAGCCTATTTCATTGGAAACCGCAACCGCTTCCTCGGCGTCGGCGATGACCCCGGGACGCCCCGGCACGGTTGCGACGCCCGCTTCCTCGGCAAGGGCTTTGGATTCGATCTTGTCGCCCATAGTCGCGATCGCCCGCGGTCCCGGTCCGATAAACGCAATCCCGGCCGCTTCGAGTGTTTCCGCGAACGCTGCATTCTCGGACAGGAATCCATAACCAGGATGAACGGCGTCTGCGCCGATCTGTTCGATCGCCACCATGATATTGTCGACGACGAGATAACTTTCCGCGGACGGCGCCGGCCCGACGGAAACGGCCTCGTCCGCCATTGCGACATGCAGCGCATCCGCGTCCGCTTCGGAATAGACAGCGACCGTCGCGATACCCATACGCTTCGCGCTTCGAATTACCCGGCACGCGATCTCGCCCCGATTGGCGATCAAAATCTTAGAAAACAAAACGCCTCCTGTCGCATCCAACGCAAACAGACCGGCGCATCGCCGGCTTGTCAAGGCGCCAGAAAGCACCAAGCCGGAACCGCTAACGCGTCACTTCGTAGCGTTCCAAGGCGTTTCGGTCGAGCGCCACCCCGAGGCCTGGAATGTTGGGTGGACGAACCCCGCCATCTTCGACTCGCCATCGCTCCCCTTCGATCAAATCGTCCTCGATCCAGTCGATAAGGGCCTGGTTCGGCCGGTCGAGCGCAAGGCATGCGATACCCAGATGACAGAACGCAGCCCACGCCACGCCCAACTCCCAGCGGGCGCGCAGCCAGATTCGTTTCCCGAGCGTCTTCGCCAGCGCCAACACATCGAGAAACCCGGTGATCCCGCCAACCAGTTGCGGATCGACGACCATCGCATCGATCAGCGGGTAGCGGGCCAGCGCGTCGGCGTCGTAGCAATGGGTGGAAACGGGAACGCCCGTGCGGTCGCGGATCTCTTCCATTTCAGCGAGGCTCGCCACCGGCTCTTCGATATTGGCAAGCCGCACATCGCGCACGCCATCGAGAAACGCGAGCGCTTGATCTTTCGAAAATCCCATATTCGCATCGACCGCGGTGGCGACGTCGGGCCCGAGAGCGGCACGAACCGCCTTGGCGATCCCGATTTCGCAGTCGACCGCGTGCAGCCCGATCTTGTATTCGAACAGGCTGGCACCGGTTGCGCGGATCTGACGCGCCGCGATCGCGGCCATACGCGCCGCCAATTGTTCGTCGCTGTGCCCGGCATGAGGGTCGTCGGAATAGGCGTAGCCGCAAAACAAGGCGCGCTCCCGCACGGCGCCGCCCAGCAGGTCGAAAAGCGGTCTTCCTTCCGCTTTGCCGGCGATGTCCCAAAGGGCTATATCCACCGCCGCGTAGGCGTTCCTGTCGCACAGATGTTCCGGATATCCGTAGTCGAACGGTTCTTTGGGCAAGCAGGCAGCCTGTACGGACTGCCTGTCCAACGCGCTCATACCAACGATTGCCGGTGCAAAACGGGCGCGAACGATTTCAGCCGCCCAGTTTCCCCGCGTTTCCCCCACACCCACCAAGCCGTCATCGGTCTCGATCTCGACAAGGGTGTTTTCGACGCGCTCGACCACGCGCTTCGAGAAATGTCCAACCCTTGTCACGGGTACGCCAACCGCGTGAGCGTAAATTTTGCGTATCCGCATTCAGGCGCTATGGGCTAAATGAGTTGCGCTATTTTGGCTTCCACGCATCCGCGCGACGTTCCGCGTCTTTCACCAGTTGCCTGCCTAGTTTTGCGGCTAAAGCGTCTTTGTTGACGTTTGCCGTCCAGTGTCCCTGCCGGGCCGCGAGAATTAGCCAGAACATTGCCTCCCCGCCGTTCTTCTCAATACCCTCTCCTCGCGCGTAGCGCATACCGATATGGTTTTGCGCTTTGGCATAGCCTTGTTTCGCCGCCATCAGGAACCAGCTCGCAGCAGCCTTTATATCGACGGCGCCGGCGACTCCGTCGCGCGCGATCTTGCCCATATTGTATTGCGCGCGATCGAAGCCCTGGCCTGCCGCCTCTTCAATCAACGACCGTGCCTTGGCCTCGTCCGTCTCGACGCCGCGGCCGTGCAGGTAGATTTTTCCGAGGACGTATTGCGAGCGGCTGAGGCCCAGCTTCGCGGCCTTCGCCAAAAAAGCGAGGCCATCCTTGTGGTCGTCCTTCGCATCAACGCCGAACAGGTAACTTGTCGCGAGGTTGTGCAGCGCTTCCGGCACGTTCTGGGCGGCCGCTTTGCGCCACCATTGCCGAGCCTCATCACGGCTGGCCCGCACGCCGCGGCCCTCATCGTAGATGATGCCCAAATTATACTGCGCGCGCGGTTCGCCTTCTTCAGCAAGCGCCGTCCAAATGTTTCGAGCCATTGCAAAATCGCCACGCTGATAGGCGGCATAACCGTCTTCGAAACGACCCGCGCGCGCCTCTTGCGCAACGAGCAGCGGTGCGATCACCAACCCAAATAAAAGGACAGCAACGGTACCTGTGGTTCCCTGCCACAACCGGCCAATCATGAATTCCTCCCAATTCGTGTTAGCCCAACCTTATCTTCTTTTTTTCTTTTAGGATCCTGTCTGAGTAATGCTTATAGGCTCCTAACCGGCTTTTGCCGGAAATTTCGTTAGTCTGGTTTGAAGCGCTTCAATCAAACCTTCCGGTCCATGCCGTCGCAGGACGGCGGTATATTCCGCCCGCTGCGTCGACAACATGCTGACACCTTCGACGACGACATCGATCACCTTGTAGTCGCCCTTGAAACTTCGGACACGCCAATCCGCCCGCAGCGGCGCGCTATTCGGCTGCTCGATCAGAGTGCGGACGAAAACGTCTTTCTGGCCCGCTTTTACCGTGCGATCGATCTTGAATTCCTGTCCGGTATAGCCGCCAAGCCGCGCCGCATAGGATTTCAGGACCCATGTCGAGAAAAGCTGCTGATACTCCGTCTGCTGATTGGGTGACATCGATTTCCAATATCGCCCCACGACAAAACGGCCAATCAACGACATGGCGAAACCATCCTGCAGCAGCCGCTGAAACCGCCGTTCCCGTTCCTCCAGCGACGCTTCTTTGTCACCAAGCGCGACAAGCGCCTGATCCGCCAGGGATTGGATAAAAACGGCCTCATCCGCGAAGGCCGGGCGCGCGAACGCAGCGCCAGCAATAACCACGCAAACGACCAAGGTCCGCAGAACTTTTTGCATTGCCCGCTCCCACCCGAACAACAGCGCCGGAATACCGGCCTACCCAAGACTATCCCGGCTCCTCGTTGCACGGCAACCATTTGAACTTCGAAAACGACCTACTTGAACCAACTGAACCACATCTTGCAGTAGATTGGCGGCTCGCTTGCATGCCGTCTTAGGAGACCAATTAACTACGGAGCGCTCAGGTCATGGCCGAGCAAACAACCGACGGCGCCACTTCCGATTCGAGGACGTCGTACCACAAGGACAAGGATATCTGGATTCGCGGCCTTTTGATTCTGTTGTACGTCGCGATCTACAACGTCGCCGCCGTCCTGATCGGAGCGGTCGCGATGTTGCAATTCGCATGGAAACTGATCACCGGAGAGACCAATCCGCGATTAACGTCGTTTGGCGAAGATCTGAGCCGGTACTTCTATCAGATACTGCGTTTCCTGACGTTCAATACGGATGACAAGCCATTCCCTTTCGATGAATGGCCCTCCCATCCGCCGGCGAGTTGACAGGGTAGACAGCTCAAGCGCTACGCCGCGCGGGAAGCTTCCATCACCACGTCGCGGACCACATCGGCGGCTTTGGCAATTTCGTCTCGCGTGACATCCAGATGAGTCACGACGCGCATCCGGTAACGGTCATTCTCGCCAATTCGTACGCCGCGTTCGAGCAGCCTCTGATGTAACTCGGCCGCGGTCATTCCCGTCTGCGACACCTCGAAGAACACCATGTTCGTTTCGATCCTGTCCGGCTCGACACGAATTCCGGGCAGATTGGCGATACTATCGGCAAAGAGCCGGGCGTTTTCGTGATCCTCGGCCATGCGGTCCACATTGTGCTCCAGCGCATAAACGCCGGCCGCGGCGATCGAACCGGACTGACGCATCGCCCCCCCCATACGTTGTTTCCACTGCCAGGCCTGCTCGATGAAATCCTCGCTGCCAGCGAGAACCGCACCGACCGGGCATCCCAACCCCTTCGACAGGTCGATCCACACGGAATCGAATGGCTCGGAGAAATCACGCGCCGAAATGCCGGACGCGACGACCGCGTTCAACAGGCGCGCGCCATCCATGTGGAGGACGAGGTCGTGCGCCTTGGCAACCACACCAACCGCTTGAATCGATTCCAATGGCCAAATGGAACCACCGCCGGAATTGGCCGTCTGCTCGATTTCGATCATCCGTGTGCGGGGCGCATGACGGCGCGCCTTCCGAATCGCCGCCTCCGCTTGCTCGGCGCTGAAGATACCGCGTTCACCGTCGATGGGCCGCACGCTCGCCCCGGCGAATACGGCGCAACCACCACCCTCGGAATTGATGATATGTGCGGTCCGGTCGGCGATGATATCGTCCCCGGGGCGGCAGTGAATGAGGATCGCGATTTGGTTGCACATCGTGCCCGAAGGCATGAAGACCGCCGACTCCTTGCCCAGCTGGTCCGCCACCATTTCGCAAAGACGGTTCGTCGTCGGGTCTTCGCCGCGCTGCTCGTCGCCAACGGGCGCATTCGCCATAGCGTCGCGCATCGCCTGTGTCGGACGCGTCTGGGTATCGCTGTATAGATCGATATCGATAGTCGGCATTGGCAGAACCTCAATTCCGGGACGCGGTCGGTCGCGTCATTTCTTGTTCAAGAATACGTCGAACAGGCCCATGACGTAAGCCACATGTAACGCCAGGACAGCGCCCCAACCAACCACCGGCAGGACGAACCAGGCGCTTTCAGGATTTGTCGTGATGTTGATCGCAAAGGCCACGCCGCTTACCGCGAAATAAGCGATCAAGTGTAACATCAAACCGCGCAGGCGTGACTTGGCCAGATTCGGATCGGACATCAGAGCGGGATATTGTCGTGCTTCTTCCAGGGGTTCTCGAGCTGCTTGTTCCGCAGCATCCGCAGCGCCCGGCACAGCCTGCGACGTGTGTTGCGCGGTAGTATCACGTCGTCGATGAATCCCAGCGAGCTGGCGACGAAGGGATTGGCGAACTTCGACTGATACTCGTCGGTTCGCTCGGCGATCTTGTCGGGGTCGCCGATATCCGCCCGGAAAATGATCTCGACCGCGCCTTTCGATCCCATCACCGCGATCTCGGCACTCGGCCAGGCATAGTTCACGTCGCCGCGCAGATGTTTCGAACTCATGACGTCATAGGCGCCGCCATAGGCCTTCCTGGTAATCAACGTGACCTTTGGAACGGTCGCTTCAGCGAATGCGAACAGCAATTTCGCGCCGTGCTTGATGATACCGCCGAATTCCTGGCTGGTGCCCGGCAGGAAGCCCGGAACATCGACGAAGGTCAGGATGGGTATGTTGAAACAGTCGCAAAACCGCACGAAGCGCGCCGCCTTTCGCGAGGACGCTATATCCAGGCAACCGGCGAGAACCATCGGCTGGTTGGCGACGATTCCGACGGTCGAGCCTTCCATACGGGCCAAACCGATAACGATGTTGCCGGCATAGTCCGGCTGAAGCTCGAAGAAGTCGCCTTCGTCGACGATTTTCTCGATCAGTTCCTTCATGTCGTAAGGCTTGTTCGGATTGGCCGGCACCAGCGTGTCGAGCGACAGCTCGGACCGGTCGGCCGGATCATCCGTCGGGAGGACCGGCGCTTTCTCCCGGTTCGACGACGGGATCAGATCGATGAACCGGCGCAGCTGCAACAGGGCGTCAACATCATTCTCGAACGCCAGGTCGGCCACGCCGGACCGCGACGTATGGGTAGCCGCACCACCCAATTCCTCCTGGCTGACTTCCTCATGGGTGACCGTCTTCACCACGTCGGGGCCGGTCACGAACATGTAGGAGCTGTCCTTCACCATGAAGATGAAATCGGTCATCGCGGGCGAATAGACCGCCCCGCCGGCGCACGGTCCCATGATCAACGACACTTGCGGAATCACACCCGACGCCAGCACATTGCGCTGAAACACATCCGCATAGCCGGCCAGCGAGGCGACACCTTCCTGGATCCGCGCACCGCCTGAATCGTTGAGCCCGATAACCGGCGCGCCGACCTTCATCGCCTGGTCCATGATCTTACAGATCTTGCGCGCATGCGCGGCGGACAGTGAACCGCCGAAAACGGTGAAGTCCTGGCTGAAGACGAACACCAGCCGCCCATTCACCGTTCCGTGGCCGGTAACGACGCCGTCGCCGGGGATCTTCTGATCGGCCATGCCGAAATCGTTGATGTCATGCTCGACGAACATGTCCCACTCTTCGAAGGATTCTTCGTCGAGGAAGACATCGATGCGCTCCCGTGCGGTCAGTTTTCCCTTGGCGTGCTGGCTATCGATCCGGCGCTGGCCGCCGCCCAGACGCGCGGCCTCGCGCTTGACTTCGAGTTGACGGATTATGTCGGACATCTACGACCTCTGAATTTTTCCCAAAATCGCATTGGCCGGGTCATTCGGCAAGCGAAACCAGGGCCTTGTTTCCGTAGGTCAGGCCGATTCCGAAAGGGCTACCGAGAGGAACCGGGCGGCCGCCGCGATCTCGGCCCCGATCGATTCCCGGCGGGCGACCGCTTCGATATCCTCGCCCCACTTTTCGGCCTGAAAAGTCTCGTCGATCAAGCTCACCGCCGCCGCCTCCTTTGCCCCGATACGACCTTCCGCAACGGCGAGCGCCACGACGACCGAGCCCGTCGCCGTCGTCAGACTATGCAGTCCAGACAGTACAAAATCGTCGTGGGAAGCCACCTCAGCCCGCAACGCCTTGAGCGCCTTGTCATCCTGGGCAACAGCTACAATCGTCCGGGTGACCCGCAGTTCCGCTCCATATCTTTCGGCAGCCCAATCCAGCAGCGGTTGCCACGCGAAGGCCTGGCGATCGGCCAGCTCTTCCGGCTTGTCGGAGCGATAACAAAGAAGATCGGTGTCGGCATAGGCGGCAATCTCATTGACCACTTCCTCATGGCGCGGCCGCACTCTGTCGATCGCTGAGTTAACGAAACGGGTCATCGGCATGCTCTCAGGGACGATCTTCTCGTCCTGCGCCCGCCACTCCACCGCCACACTTTCCGCCAGGGCACGCGTTGGCAACGCCAGCAATCCACTCCCGGGCGAACGAATCGGCTTGTCGTCCAGCGTGACGGAATACAACCCGTTTTCCGTCACAACCGACACGTCACCGTAGAAACGCTTCATAGGTTAATTGCCGAACAGCTTTTTCAAAACGCCGCCGACGCCTTTCTCGATCGATTTTAATGGCTGTGTAATCGGGTTCGACTCTTCCGCTTTTTCCGGAGCCGCCTGTTGTGGCGCAGGTTTTTGCTTGCCGCCCTTTAAGCACGGATTTTCCTCGCCGGTGCCGGTTTCGGCCAATCCAAGGATCATGGCAGGCGGAAAGACGAAAACGCTCAACAAACCGCCGACCTTCCGCGCGGCCGCCAATTCGCTCACCCCGTATGACGGCGCCGCAAATGTTCCCCGGATCACGATCGGCACCGCGGTATTTATGGTCGCCGACTTAGGCTGCGGGTCGACCTCCAGATCGAGGGCCTCGGTCGCCAGATTGACCGTGCCTTTACCGGAAATCGTCGCGTACTCGGTATCGAACAACAGCACCTTGCTCGTCGCCAGCCCCTTTTTGATATCGAATTGACTGACCATGCAGTTGATCGTCGTGAATTCGCTTTGGTTACCCGTAAAGATCTTGGAGAGAACCTTCGTCGGGCCGCTAATAAAGGTTTCGAGCGCCGTGCTCTTCATCTTGCCTTTACCCATCGCAACCTGCGTGCGGCCACCGAGGCCGGCCATGATCGCGCGGATCGATTTGCCTTGCCCTTTCACGTTTATGTCGGCGTTTAGACGACCTTCCAGTAGGTCCGTGATCGCCATATCGGTGAGAAATTTTCCGGCATCGAATTTTCGTATTTTGATTTCGGATTCGAGCAACGCGGGTTCCGCCGCCGCGTTCAGCCGTACTGCACCGTCTATAGCGCCTTCGGTTAGGGTTGCCTTCAGCGGCGCTACCCTAAGATCACCACTTTTCAAGTGCAGTCCGATCTCGACATCCTTTGCTTCCAGCGCGGCGATCAAGGTGCCGATCGAAATTTTCAGGATTGCGTCGACGTTTTTAAGTCCATCCAAGGGAAGCGGGTCATCCGGAAACACCCGGCCATCGTCCTTGGCTTCCGCCGCGGCAGCGTCCGGTTCGCCCGGTTTGACAAAATCGGCCACGTCCAACCTTGTCGACTTGAGCGTCGCGTCGATAGACGGAACATGGTGGCGCAGGTCGACCGTCATCGTGCCGGATAGATCGCTGCCGCCGACCGTTGCGGCGAAATCAGACAATGTCAATGTGGCGCCGGGGTCGCCCTTGAGTTGACCCTCAACCGTATAGGGACCAAGTGCCGGCACCGGCTTGCCAACCAGCGCAGCAAGGTCCGCCATGTTTTTGCCTTCGACAGACAGTTTAAAATCCAGAACGGGCCGGGTCTGGATATCGGAGACCGCACCTTCCAACCTGATTTTGGCGCCACCCGCCTCAACCGCGACCGTGACAGGATAGGGCCTATTTCCGGCCACCAGATCGGATGCCGAACCAACCGTCCCGGATAACGCGAAAGGCGCTTCGTTATAGGAACCGGCCAAAGAAAGCGTGATCGGACCGCTACCATCGCTCTGCATCGAGAGGGATTTCACGATCACCATCGACGTTGTGCCCGTCACACCGTCCTTATGGGTAATGCGAGCATTTTCGATCGTTGCTTTACGGATCACCGGGATCGTGGGCGCCGCATTATCGACGGTTTCGGGTTTCGAAGCGGCTTCGAACACATAGTTCGGCCTTCCCTCCGCGTCCGTTTCAAGCAATATGTCCGCGCCCTTGAGTACGACGCTTTGAACGTCGATCGTCCCCGATAGCAGCGGTATCAAAGCGACCTGCACTTCGAATTGATCGACTGTCGCCATCGCCGGTCGCGAGCCCCATTCCGCGTTGGCGAAGCTGACGCCACTGACAGCGAGCGCTGGCGTCAATGACAGGGCAAGCTTGATATCGCCCTTGATCGATAGATCCCGTCCCGTCGCTTGTTTCACTTGGGCCGTCAGTTCGGGCTTGTAATCGTTGAAATCAACCGCGGCGAGAACGACGACGGCCGCGACGGCAAGAATTGCGACGAGGCCGGCGAAATATTTAAGGAAACGCCCGATCTTCATGGTGCACCCTTCCGCAAATCAGCAATAACACTCGGCAAATCGGTAAATGATTGTGCGATGTGTACCGCACCCGTGGCGGTCAGTTCCTCCGGCGTATGATAGCCCCAGGCGACACCGATCGCGCGCGCCCGCGCGCGGACCGCCATGAGGATATCGAACGTCGTGTCGCCGATCACGACTGTCGTTTCCGGCGCTGCGCCGGTCTCCGACATCGCGTCCTGCAATATGTCCGGATTTGGCTTTCCCGGGCCGTCATCCACTGTTTTCAACGTGACGAAATGATCGCTTAAGGCGTGCCGTTCCAGCGTTGCCTGCAGGCCACGCCGCGATTTGCCCGTTGCGACGCCAAGTTGAAACCCTTTGGCTAACAGAGACTCGAGAACTTCCGGAACGCCCGGGTATAGCGGTTCCTCATGTTCCGGCTGCTGGCGCAGGATGTATGCGGCTTCTTTGTAGTGGGCGACGACATCGTCGAGCCTGCCTTCTTCCCCTTCCGGCAGGAGGCGGCTGATCGCTTCACCAAGCGGCAGCCCAACGGTGCGCCGCGTCGCCTGCGCGGTCGGGGGCACGATATCGTGGTTTCGAAAGGCGATGCTCATCGCTTCGACGATTGCGTGCTGGCTGTCGACCAAAGTACCGTCGCAGTCGAACACGATAAGGTGGTTCGGCGCCTCTAACGTCATCAATCGGCCTCTTCGAACGGATCCTCGTCCTGATCCATGCTGAAGCCGATATGCGCCCATGTCACGCGCATATGCGGCGGCAGTTCCGCCACGGTCCGCAGCGTGCCCCTGCCGGAGGGGTGCGGCAAGGATATTTCACGAGCGTGCAGGTGGAGTTGCCGCGGCACCACATCGCTCTGCACGAATGCATCGGCGCCGCCATATTTGCCGTCACCAAGAATAGGAGTCTGCATTTCCGCGGCATGGACGCGGATCTGATGCGTGCGGCCCGTTTGCGGCCAAAAGGCGAGCCAGGCGAGCCGGTTCCCGGAACGTTCGAGCAGGCTGTAAAGCGTGATGGCGCGTTTGCCGCCACTCTCGTCGACGACCATCCGTTCGCCGCCGCGCGCAGGCAGTTTTTGCAACGGTAGATCTATACGGCCTTGGTTCAGGTTCGGCACGCCAACGGTCGCCGCCCAATAGATCTTACGTACCGACTTGCCGTTGAAGCTGCGTCCGAGATGGGCGGCGGCTTTTCGATTGCGCGCCAGCACCATGACCCCGCTCGTGTCCCGGTCTAGCCGATGCACCAGTCGCGGTCGCTCCGAGGCATCGAAAATCAATCCGTCGAGGAGTCCGTCAAGATGCCGGGTGACTCCGGTACCGCCCTGGACCGGCAGCCCAGCCGGCTTGTCGATCACCAGAACGTCGTCATCCTTATGGATGACCAGGCTTTGCACGAACCGGCTGTCCGCTTCACTCAGCCGCCGGGGTAGTTTCTTCGGGGCCGGTTGATCGGAAATCGGTGGAATACGAACGGACTGTCCCGTCTCCAGACGCAGTCCGGCTTTCGCCCGGCGACCATCGACGCGGACCTGCCCGGTCCGCAGCAGTTTCTGCAACCGGCCATATCCAAGGTCCGGATAGTGTTGCTTGAACCAGTTGTCGAGACGGATGGCATCGTCCTCTTCCGTCACCGTCCGCGTTTCGACGCCGCTCACGACAATACCGTCCGCATCAGATGCATCGCGACGAAGAATCCCAGAACCGTTAAGGTTACGGAGGCGCCGACGTACAACGCCGCATGCAGAGCCTGACCCCTTTGAAAGAGCAGAACGACATCCATCGAAAAGGTCGAGAACGTCGTGAACGCGCCCAACATTCCAACGACGATGAGCGCCCGCAATTCCTGACTTGGCGACCAGACAAGCGCGAAGGTTTCCACCAGCGCGCCTAGGATGAACGAGCCCACTATATTCACGATAAGAATCGCCCAGGGGAACCCGTGACCGAGCCAGTGCCCGATCTGGGCCGCCATGAAATGGCGCGCCAACGCGCCGATAGCCCCTCCCGCTGCGACATAGACGATCATTTTCATGGCTATGGGCCGGTCACGCTTCGCTGGAATTGCCGCAATGAACAGGTCAAGGACATACTACGCTATTATTATTCCTCGTTGCGCCTTTCGTTCCTGAGCCGTGTCCAATAGTCGAGCCTTTTCCGAAGCTCACGCTCGAACCCTCGTTCGACGGGGCTGTAGAAGGTCTGCCGCGCGGTGTCGTCCGGAAAGTAGTCCTGGCCCGAGAAACCGTCCGGCGTATCGTGATCGTACGCGTAACCCGCGCCGTAGCCGAGGTCCTTCATCAAATCGGTCGGCGCATTCAGGATATGTTTGGGCGGCATCAGGGAGCCTGTGTCCTTGGCGTGCCGCCTCGCAGCACCGTAGGCCTTGTACGCCGCATTGGATTTCGGGGCCGTCGCCAGATAGATGACGGCCTGGGCCAACGCCAGCTCCCCTTCCGGTGATCCGATCCGCTCGAAGGTCTCCCATGCGGTCAGCGTCTGGACGGCCGCCTGCGGCTCGGCCAGCCCGACATCCTCGTAGGCAAAGCGCAACAGACGGCGCGCGATATAGCGCGGGTCCTCGCCGCCATCGAGCATGCGGGCCAGCCAATACAGGGCCGCATCGCAGTCCGATCCCCGTAAGGACTTGTGCAGGGCGCTGATCAGGTTGTAGTGGCCTTCCTGGCTCTTGTCGTAGAGCGGCGCCCGGCGCTGCACGGTCTGTGCGAGCGCCGCGGTATCGAGCGGACCATCGACATCCAATGCAAAAAGCTCTTCGGCGAGATTGAGGAGAAACCGGCCATCGCCATCCGCCATGGCCTTCAGCGCAATTCGAGCATCGTCGTCTAGCGGAAGGGATCCGCCGGCGGTCGATTCGGCGCGGGCCAGCAACGTCTCCAAAGCCCTGTCGTCCAGACGGTTTAGGACAAAAACCTGGGCTCGCGACAGGAGCGCGGCGTTGAGCTCGAAACTGGGGTTTTCGGTCGTCGCGCCAACGAGGATAACCGTGCCGTCTTCGACGTAAGGCAGGAACCCATCCTGCTGCGCCCGGTTGAAGCGGTGGATCTCATCGATGAACAACAGGGTGCCGCGCCCGGCAACCCGGTTGCTTTTTGCCCGTTCGAAGACTTTTCGCAGATCGGCGACCCCCGAGAAGACCGCCGACAGCGGCTCGAATACCAAATCGGTGTTTTCCGCCAGCAACCGTGCGATCGTCGTCTTGCCCGTACCCGGCGGGCCCCACAAGATGATCGAGGCAAGCCGCCCGCCATCGATCATGCGATGGATCGCACCTTCCGCGCCCAGCAGATGATCCTGTCCGACAACAGCGTCGAGAGTTTCCGGCCGCAGGCGGTCGGCAAGAGGTCGCGGCGCCTCGTGCTCGAACAGGCCAGGCGCAGTGTTCACCCGGAAACCTCAAACTGGATAGGTCGTCCGTCGCGCAGAATCTCGACGAGCCAGCGCTGTTTCGCTTCGGCGGCCGCTTGGGTGAGATCGGCAACGCGATTGACCTCGGCGCCATTGACCACTCGGATGATATCGTTCGGACGAAAGCCAAGGCGCGCGGCTGTTGACCGTTGCGCGATCCGCAACACGATGACCCCGGAAAGGCCGGATTCCATTCCGATCTCTTCGCCAAGCGCCGGTGAAAGATTACCGACCGTAATACCGGCGAACGGATTGCGTCCCCGGATAATAGTCAGGTTTCGCGGCGGATCTTCCGGAGGCGCAACAAGATCGAATTCAAGCGCCTGCATTTGGCCGCGACGGACGACTTTCAAATCGACGGAATCGCCAATAGGCTTCGTCGCTATTCGGAAACGCAACGCTTGAACATCATCCACATCGTGCGGTCCCACCGCCACAACAACGTCACCCGGCACCAGCCCAGCCTTATAGCCCGGGCCCCGGTGGCTCACTTTCTCGACCAAAACACCAACGGGACGATCCAAATCCAGCGCGTCGGCGATTTCCGTCGTAACCGGCTTACCGGTGAAACTCAGCCACGGACGGACCAGAGGTTTTCCGCTGATCGCACTGTCCAGAATGCGCCGTACCATGTTGCTGGGCACCGCAAATCCGATACCCATCGAGCCGCCATCGCGCGAATAGATCGCCGTATTGACGCCGACAAGCTTGCCGTTCATGGCCAGCAGCGCCCCCCCGGAATTGCCTGGGTTGATCGCCGCGTCGGTCTGAATGAACGACCGGAAATCGCTGATATCGACAGATGTCCGCGCGAGCGCCGAAACAATTCCGCTGGTCACGGTCTGGCCGACACCGAACGGATTGCCCACGGCAAGCACAAGGTCGCCCACTTCGAGCGCGTCGGAGTCTCCGAGATCGAGAAACGGCAGTTTCTCGCCGTTCGTTTCAACCTTCAGGACCGCGATGTCGGTCCGCTTATCCGCCACAACCACTTGCGCGCCAAACTCGCGCCGGTCCGAGAGTACGACGGTAATCTCCTGCGCCTTGTCGATGACATGATTGTTGGTGACGATCAGGCCGCCGGCGCGCACGATCACGCCCGAACCCAGGGAGTTCTCCATCCGCTCCCGAGAGAAGCCTTTGAAGGGAAAATCGCCGAACAGCCGATTGAAAATAGGGTCATCGAAAAGAGACGCCCGTCCCTGCCGCCGCACCAATCGTTTTGCGTAGATATTAACGACGGCGGGTGCCGCTATCTTCACCAGCGGCGCATAGCTCAGTTTGATCTGATCGCGGCTCTGCGGGACGGATTGCGCGGCGCCTGGCTGCGCCACAAAGGCGAGCAACCCGAAAACGGCAATCCCAATCGCGAGGCCCTTGCCTTTCATGGTCAAAATCATAGACGCTATGTATGCGCTCGCAAGGGATTTGCAAAGCCCGAGCCGCCACCGGCAATAGGAAACGGGCGGCCTTGCAACCGCTCGCTTTTCATCCGTTTCGAATCGGGAAGCCTACTCTTCGATCTCGCCGTCTTCTTCAGGCAGCGGCCCTGAATCCAGGCCTTTCGCGTCGGGATCTCTATCGATCAGCTCGATGACCGCCATCGGCGCCGAGTCGCCGTAGCGGAATCCCGCCTTGAGGACACGCGTGTATCCGCCTTCACGGTCTGAATAGCGGTCCGCCAACGTCTCGAAAAGCTTCGCCGTCGTCGCGTCGTCCCTTAGGATCGAGTGCGCCCGTCGCCTTGTATGCAACGTGTTGCGTTTGCCCAGAGTAATCAAACGATCGACAATCGGGCTCAGTTCCTTCGCCTTCGGCAAAGTTGTCTTGATCTGCTCATGCTTTAGCAGCGCAACCGCCATATTGGAAAACATCGCTTTCCTGTGCGAGCTCGTCCGGTTCAGCTTACGTCCGCTCATGCGATGCCGCATGACACCAACTCCTGTATTTGTTTGACTTCTTCCGGCCCGATCGGGGCCAAAACGAAAGTCGCGTTAAAACGGCTCCTCGAGCCGCTTGACCAATTCCTCGATATTTTCCGGCGGCCAGGTAGTGATCTCCATCCCAAGGTGAAGTCCCATCTGGGTCAGCACTTCCTTGATCTCGTTCAACGATTTGCGACCGAAATTCGGCGTCCGCAACATCTCCGCCTCGGTCTTCTGCACAAGATCACCGATATAGACGATGTTGTCGTTCTTCAGGCAGTTCGCCGAGCGGACCGATAGTTCAAGCTCGTCCACCTTGCGCAGCAGATTCCGGTTAAACGGCAGATCGGTCGGCGCTTCCTCGGCGACGCGCACTTCCGGCTCCTCGAAATTGATGAAGAGCTGCAGTTGGTCCTGAAGGATACGTGCCGCATAGGCAACCGCGTCGTCCGGTGTCAAAGCGCCGTTCGTTTCGATCTGCATCGACAGCTTGTCGTAGTCGGTAACTTGCCCGACGCGCGTATTTTCAACCTTGTAGGAAATGCGGCGGATGGGACTGAAAACGGAATCGATCGGAATCAAGCCGATCGGCGCATCTTCGGGCCGGTTCTGCGTGGACGGCACATAACCCGTACCGGTCTCAACCGTCATCTCCATGGAAATCTTGGCGCCTTCGTCCAAGGTACAGATAACAAGGTCCGGGTTCATGATCTCTACGTCATGCCCGGTTTCGATCTTGGCCGCCGTCACTTCTCCCGGGCCTTCGGCCATCAGATGAATTTTCTTCAGCCCCTCACCATGCATACGCAACGCCAACACCTTGATGTTGAGCACGATATCGGTGACGTCTTCACGTACACCCGCAATCGAGGAGAACTCGTGCAGCACACCGTCGATCTGAACCGAGGTTACCGCAGCCCCGTGCAGCGACGACAGAAGGATGCGTCGCAGGGCGTTCCCCAAGGTCAAACCGAAACCACGTTCCAGTGGTTCCGCTACGACGGTTGCAGTACGGCCGGCATCATCCCCCGGCTCGACATTAAGCTTGTTAGGCTTGATCAGCGCTTGCCAATTTTTCTGGATCACGTATGCGGCCTCTCGTCTCCGTTTGCCCTATCGCATTGAACGCAGCGTTGGGCAGACTTAGTTACAATTATGTCCGCGGCGCGCAGGTGCGCGCCGCCACCTCTAGCGTATTAACCCTAAACCCGGCGCCGCTTAGGCGGACGGCACCCATTATGCGGGATCGGCGTGACATCGCGGATCGCCGTAATCGTGAACCCGGCCGCCGAAAGGGCGCGAAGCGCGGATTCACGTCCGGAGCCCGGCCCCTTGACGCAGACTTCGAGCGTTTTCACGCCATGCTCTTGCGCCTTCCGGCCAGCATCTTCCGCCGCCATCTGCGCGGCATAGGGCGTCGACTTACGGCTCCCGCGGAACCCCTGACTGCCCGCGGAAGACCATGAAATTGCGTTGCCCTGAACGTCGGTGATCGTGACCTTCGTATTGTTGAAGGTCGCGTTGACGTGGGCGACGCCGGACGTGATGTTTTTGCGCTCGCTGCGGCGAACGCGTGTTGCGGCTTTGGCCATAGACCGTCGTCCTCGTTATTTCGTGACTTTTTTCTTGCCGGCAATCGGACGTGCCGGTCCTTTGCGCGAGCGTGCGTTGGTGTGGGTTCGTTGTCCCCGGACCGGAAGGCCTTTACGGTGGCGAATGCCACGATAACAGCCAAGATCCATCAATCGCTTGATGTTCATCGCAAATTCACGGCGAAGATCACCTTCGACCATATGGTCGCGATCAATGATCTCGCGAATACCGGTGACTTCCTGATCGGTCAGGTCCTGGACCCGGCTTTCATGCGAGATATTGCACCTATTGCAAATATCAACCGCCTTGGCCGAACCAATACCGTGGATATAGGTCAACGAAATGACAACCCGCTTGTTCGTCGGAATGTTCACGCCTGCGATGCGCGCCACGCTACATACTCCTTCATTTATGAGGCCCGTCTGGCTTACAATCGACCCGTTCCCCCCAGCCGGTCGCGCACCATGTGATGGGCGCGCGATTATATTTCAAAGGGAAAGGGTGTCAATCAATTCACCGACGCCAAGACCTCTTTCAGTTGATCCGTTACGTCGTCCAAATCCTTCGTGCCGTCGACCGACCGCAAAATTCCCCTTTGTCCGTAGTAAGGGAGGATCGGCGCGGTTTGCTCATGGTACAGCGCTAAGCGTGTGCGGACCTTTTCCTCGCTGTCGTCGGCGCGTTGCACGAACTCCGAGCCGCCGCAGACGTCGCAAACGCCCTCAACAGCCGTTCGTTTATACGCCTTATGGTAACCCTCGTCGCAACTCTTGCAGGAGAACCGGCCAGTGATGCGCTCGACTACGGAATCGTCGGCGAGCCTGATTTCTATGACCGTATCCACCTTGCCGCCGCGCGTTTCCAACATTTCATCCAGCGCCTCCGCCTGCGCCAATGTTCGCGGGAAACCATCCAGGATAAATCCGTCTGCACAATCCGCCGCATCAGTGCGCGCGGAAACCAGGGCAATCATGATGTCGTCCGGTACGAATTTTCCGCCTTCGACCAAGACCTTGGCTTTCTTGCCCAGTTCACTCTCCGACGCGATCGCGTCGCGCAGCAACGCGCCCGTCGAAAGGTTGCCGATCGAAAGATATTCCTCGATGCGGCTAGCTTGCGTCCCTTTCCCGGCGCCCGGTGGCCCGATCAGAATCATGATCACCGACGCCTCCCGCGCAGCTTCGATTTCTTGATCAAGCCTTCATACTGATGCGCCAGCAAATGGGAGTGTATCTGCGCCACGGTATCCATCGTGACTGACACGACGATAAGCAGACTCGTGCCGCCGAAATAGAACGGAATGGCGGCGTTCTGCGCCCTGAGAATTTCCGGAAGAATACACACGATCGCAAGATAGGCCGCACCGGCGACGGTAAGCCGCGTCAGCACGAAATCGAGATAATCCGCCGTATTCTTGCCCGGCCTGATGCCGGGGATGAAACCGCCATACTTCTTCAAATTGTCCGCCGTGTCCGCCGGATTGAAGACGATCGCGGTGTAGAAGAATGCGAAGAAAACGATCATCGCGACATAGACCACCAGATAGAGCGGTTGCCCCGGGCCTAAATAGGCCGTGATCGTGCCGAGGAAGCCGGGGGTCGAGCCGCCACTGAAGCCGGCGATCGTCAGCGGCATGAGGAGTATCGAGCTCGCGAAGATCGGCGGAATGACGCCCGCCGTGTTCAGTTTCAACGGCAAGTGGGACGATTCGCCGCCGAACATCTTGTTGCCCATCTGGCGCTTGGGGTATTGCACGATAAGCCGCCGTTGGGCGCGCTCCACGAACACGATAAAAGCGATAACCACGACCGCCATGACCATGAGGAACAGCACGAGGACCGGCGACAAAGCGCCCGTCCGGCTCTGATCGAGCGTTTGCACGAGAGCAACCGGTAGGTTGGCGACGATACCGGAGAAAATGATCAGAGAGATGCCGTTGCCGACACCGCGTTGTGTAATCTGTTCGCCCAGCCACATCAGGAAAATCGTACCGCCGACTAGGCTGATCACTGTTGTCGCACGGAAGAAAAAGCCCGGATCCAGTACTGCGGGACCGGCGGAACTACTCATTCCCTCGAGGCCAACGGCGATGCCGTAACCTTGCACCGTCGCCAGAAGTACGGTGCCGTAGCGGGTATATTGGTTGATTTTCTTGCGGCCCGATTCACCTTCCTTCTTTAGCGCTTCCAACCGCGGCGAAACGGCCGTCATCAGCTGCATGATGATGGCTGACGAAATGTACGGCATGATATTGAGCGCGAATATCGTCATTCGCTCGAGCGCACCGCCGGAGAACAGATTCAGCATATCCGTCAGGCCGCCGCGCTGCTGTTCGAATATATCGGACAGAATCGTCGGGTCGATGCCGGGTAGCGGGATATATGTCCCGATCCGGTAAATTATAAGCGCCCCCAGGGTAAACCACAGGCGTCGCTTCAGCTCGGTCGCCTTAGCGAACGCGCCGAAGTTAAAGGTCGATGCAAGCTGTTCCGCTGCCGATGCCATTCGTCAACGCCCTGTTACTGGTTACGCTTCCGCGCCGTTCCCGTCCGGCGCGGTTTCCGGCGCACTGTCATCCTCGGTTTCATTCTTACCGACATTCATCACCGTGATCGTCCCGCCGGCTTTTTCAACCATCGCGACGGCGCCCTTGGACGCGCCGGCGACGGTAATCGTAACCTTTGCATTCAACTCGCCGTTTACAAGAAGCCGCACGCCGTCCTTGGCGCGGCGCAAAACACCGGCTTCAACCAAGGATTCCACGGTGATCTCCTTCTTGGCGTCGACCTTTTTGGCATCAATTGCAGCCTGCAGACGTCCGGTTCCAAGTTCGACGAACTGCTTGCGGAAAATGTTTTTGAAACCGCGCTTCGGCAGCCGGCGATAGAGCGGCATCTGGCCGCCCTCGAAGCCCTTGAGGGAAACGCCGCTGCGCGACTTCTGGCCCTTCATGCCGCGACCGGCCGTTCTGCCCTTACCGGAACCAGGACCGCGCCCAACGCGCTTACGATTCTTCCGTGCGCCTGATTTGTCGGATAATTCGTTGAGTTTCATAATTTTATTCCTGATTCGCCCGAGCCGGCATTCGTTAACCAGCTTCTTCGACGCTCACGAGGTGACTGACCTTGCTGATCATGCCGCGAACCGCCGGCGTGTCCTCAAGTATGCGGGTCTTATGCATCTTGTTGAGGCCCAGCCCAACCAGTGTCGCACGCTGATCACCGCGGCGGCGGATCGGGCTGCCGGTCTGCGTGACCGTGACGGTCGCCTTCTTCTTGTCAGCCATCAGCCATCTCCCGCGCCTCGTCGCCCGTCTCGCGACGGCCGACGATATCGCCGACCTTCTTGCCACGTTTGGCAGCAACCTGGCGCGGCGACGCGCAATTCGACAGCGCCTCGAAAGTCGCTTTGACCATGTTGTGCGGGTTCGAAGATCCTATCGACTTCGCGACGACATCCGATACACCTAGCATCTCGAACACCGCGCGCATCGGACCGCCGGCGATGATGCCCGTGCCCGGAGGCGCGGCGCGCAAAAAGACGCGCCCGGCACCGAACCGGCCCGCAACGTCGTGATGAAGGGTTCGCCCTTCCCGCAGCGGTATCCGGCGCAAAGTGCGTTTTGCGCTTTCCGTCGCCTTGCGGATCGCTTCCGGCACTTCACGCGCCTTCCCCGAACCGTGCCCGACGCGGCCTTTGCCGTCACCCACGATGACAAGCGCGGAAAATCCGAAGCGTCGACCGCCCTTCACAACCTTCGCAACGCGGTTGATATGGACCAGCTTTTCCTGAATTTCCGATTCTTCCCGCGGCACGTTATCGCGGCGGCGGCCGCCACGCGAATCGCGGGTGTTTCTAGTATTGCGCGCCATGCTTCGTCCTCGTTCCTAGAAATTCAGGCCGGCTTCGCGGGCGGCATCGGCCAATGCCTTGATCCGCCCATGGAACCGGTACCCGCCACGGTCGAACACGACCTTATCGACGCCAGCCTCTTTGGCCCGTGTCGCGATCAGCTTGCCGACTTCGGTTGCCGCTTCCTTGTCCGCACCCGTCTTGAGTTTGTCGCCCAGCGCCTTCTCCAGCGACGAGGCGGACGCAACCGTGCGCCCTTCGCCGTCATCGATCAGCTGTGCATAAATATGTTTGCTTGAACGGAACACGGAAAGGCGTGGTTTCCCACCGCCGCGCTTGCGCAACTGGTAGCGATTGCGCTTCTTGCGCCGTTCGAAAAGCTGCCGTGATTTCATCATCGCCTTGGCCTTTACTTCTTCTTGCCTTCCTTGCGGAGGACATATTCGTCGCTGTAACGGACACCCTTGCCCTTGTAGGGTTCCGGTTTCCGGAAGCTGCGGATTTCGCTGGCAACCTGCCCGACCTGTTGCTTGTTTGGGCCGGTAACCGCGATGACGTTTCCGCGATCGCCTTCCAACGCGATCGAGATACCTTCCGGCACCGGGAACGGAATATCGTGGCTGTAGCCGAGTTGCAGATTGAGCGTCTTGCCCTGCATCTGCGCCCGATAACCGACACCGACGATCTCGAGCCTCTTTGTGAAGCCCTCCGAAACGCCAGTCACTGCGTTCTGAACGAGACTGCGCGTCGTGCCCCACATCGAGCGCGATTGCTTAGATTCGTCGCGCGGCACGACTTTCACCTGGCTCTCCTCAAGCGTCACGTCGACGATATCGGTGAGCGGTACGATCTCTTCGCCGAGCTTTCCCTTCGCGGTCAGTATACCGTCGACGATCGACACTTCGACGCCGCCAGGAATTTCGACCGGGTTCTTACCAACGCGTGACATCGGTCAAACCTCCTAAAACACCTTGCACAGGACTTCACCGCCGACATTTGCTTCCCGCGCTTCCGCGTCGGAAAGCACGCCGCGCGGCGTCGACAGAATCGACACGCCGAGCCCGTTATACTCGCGCGGCAAATCCTTGATCTTGGAATAGACCCGGCGTCCCGGCTTCGAGACCCTGGAAATTTCCCTGATTACCGGATCGCCATTGCTGTATTTCAGCTCGATGGTGATTTCCTTGATGCCCTTTTGCAGCTCGGCCCAGCTAAATCCGCGGATATAGCCTTCGCGCTGCAACGCATCCAGCACGTTCGCGCGCAGTTTCGACGCCGGACAGGCTACTGTCGACATCCCGCAACGCTGTCCATTGCGAATACGGGTGAGCATATCACCCAAAGGATCGGTCATCGTCATTCTACGTCGTCTCCTACCAACTCGACTTGACCATGCCGGGAATCATCCCGCTCGAGGCCAGTTCGCGTAGCGCAATACGAGAGATCTTGAACTTGCGATAGTAAGCGCGCGGGCGGCCCGTCACTTCGCATCGATTTCGGACTCTGTTCAGCGCGCTATTGCGCGGCAGCTCCGCCAATTTGAGTCGCGCGGCGAACCGTTCTTCCTGCGGCTGCGTGCGGTCGTTCGCGATCGCGAGCAGACGGGCCCGGCGGCCGGAATATTTTTTCGCCAACCGCCGCCGCCGCTTGTTCTTCTCGATTGCGCTCTTTTTCGCCATATCTCAGATTTCTCCGGTTTTCCGTCTAACTGGTAAACGGCAAGTTGAAGCCCTTGAGGAGCGCCAGCGCCTCTTCATCCGTCGGCGCGGTCGTGCAGATCACGATGTCCATCCCGCGAATCGTATCGACCTTGTCGTAGTCGATCTCGGGAAACACGATCTGTTCCTTGAGACCCATCGCGAAATTGCCGCGCCCATCGAAACTATTACTAGAAAGGCCGCGAAAGTCCCTAATCCGCGGCATGGCGACATTCACCAGGCGGTCTAGGAAGTCGTACATACGGTCGCGCCGTAACGTCGTCTTGACACCGACATTCATCCCTTCGCGCAGCTTGTAAACCGCAATCGACAATTTCGCCTTGGTAACGATTGGCTTCTGGCCGGTAATCAAGGTCATGTCGTTGATTGCGCCGCCGATTCGCTTCGAATCGGTTACCGCCTCGCCGACGCCCATATTGACGACAATCTTTTCCAGCTGCGGCACCCGCATGGGGTTGTCGTAACCGAAATCGTCAGTCATCGACTGGCGAATCTGCGCATTATAATGTTCCTTTAACCTCGGAACGTAGGTTTCCGTATCCGTCATCCTGTTACCGCCTCCTGTCAGCGGTCGATAATTTCGCCGGAGCGCTTCGCAAAGCGCACCTTGCGATCGCCTTCGATCATCTTGAACCCGACCCGCGTAGGCCGGTCATCCTTGGGGTCGATATGCGCCACGTTGGACATATGGATCCCCGCCTCTTTCTCCACAATTCCGCCTGGAGACGTCTGTGTCGGGCGGGTATGCCGTTTTACGACATTGACGCCCTGCACATAGAGGCGCGACTCGCTGGGCACGACCCGCATGATCTCGCCCGTCTTGCCCTTATCCCGGCCAGTCATCACCGTGACCGTGTCGCCCTTCTTAAACTTGGCTGCCATTACCACATGCACTCCGAATTCGCTGCCCGCGGCCTAGATTACTTCCGGCGCGAGCGAGATGATCTTCATGAACTGCTTGCCCCGCAATTCGCGCGTTACCGGACCAAAAATACGCGTCCCGATCGGCTCCCCCTGCGGGTTGATCAGAACCGCGGCATTCCGGTCGAAGCGAATTGCCGAACCGTCCTGCCGGCGAATCTCCTTCGCCGTCCGCACGATGACCGCACGATGGATATCGCCCTTCTTCACCCGGCCCCGCGGAATAGCCTCCTTGACGCTGATGACGATGACGTCACCGACACCCGCGGTCTTCCGCTTGGAGCCGCCAAGCACTTTGATGCACTGCACACGGCGGGCGCCGGAATTGTCAGCCACATCGAGATTTGTCTGCATCTGGATCATTGATCCGCTCCTTTAGGCCGACTACGCCGCTTCGCCGCTATCCGCGTCGGTCACGACTTCCCAGCACTTTTTCTTGGAAATCGGGCGGCATTCGCGGATCCGGACGATGTCGCCGGTCTTGTGTGCGTTCGCTTCGTCATGCGCGTGGTACTTCTTCGACTTACGAATGATCTTCTTATAACGCGGATGCATGATCCGACGTTCGACCAACACCACGACGGTCTTGTCCGGCGCGTCGGAAACCACTTTTCCCTGCATTACTCGCCTGGGCATTACTTGCTCTCCTTCAGGCCGACGCGCGGCGTTCGTGTAGAACCGTTTTGATGCGCGCGATGTCCCGGCGCACCTGACGCACCCGCGAGGTGTTCTCCAATTGCCCGCTGGCGCGCTGAAAGCGCAGATTGAACGCCTCTTTCCTCAAATCCAGGACTTCCTGGTTGAGTTCGTCATCCGACTTTTGGCGCAGATCTTCGACCTTCATTTTACTTTCCTTCTCAATCGCCCGATCAGCTGCCGAGGCGCTGGATAAAGCGCGTCTGCACGGGAAGCTTCGCCGCCGCCAGCGCGAACGCCTCGCGGGCAACTTCCTCGTCGACACCATCGAGCTCGAACATGACCCGGCCCGGCTTGATCCGGCACATCCAGTATTCCGGCGACCCCTTGCCCTTGCCCATGCGGACTTCCGCCGGTTTGCCGGTGACCGGCACGTCCGGAAAGACCCGGATCCAGACCTTGCCCGCACGTTTCATGTGACGGGTGATCGCGCGCCGCGCCGCTTCGATCTGACGCGCGGTGATCCGGCCCGGTGTCACAGCCTTCATACCGTAGTTGCCAAAGTTCAGCACCGTCCCGCCCTTGGCATTGCCATGCACGCGGCCTTTAAACTGCTTGCGGTATTTCGTGCGTTTGGGTTGCAGCATGTTCGTCTACCTTCCAGGCCCGTCGCCTTAGCGGCTTACCTGTTGCTCCTGAAGTTTCTTGTCCTGCGCCATCGGATCGTGCGCCAGAATCTCGCCCTTGAAGACCCAAACCTTCACACCGCAGATTCCGTATGTCGTATTCGCCCGCGCGGTCCCGTAATCGATGTCGGCCCGCAACGTATGCAAAGGCACGCGGCCTTCGCGGTACCATTCCATGCGCGCGATCTCCGCACCGCCGAGGCGGCCGCCGCAATTGATCCGGATGCCACCGGCGCCGAGACGCATGGCCGACTGCACGGCCCGCTTCATCGCCCTCCGAAACGCGACGCGGCGGGTCAATTGCTGCGAGATATTCTCGGCGACGAGCTTGGCGTCGATCTCCGGCTTGCGAATTTCGACGATATTGAGGTGCACCTCGTTTCCGGTCATGCCCGATAAATGGCGGCGCAGCCTTTCGATATCCGCACCCTTGCGGCCGATAACGACGCCAGGCCGCGCGGTCTGGATCGTGATGCGCGCGCGTTTCGCCGGCCGTTCGATGACGACTTTGGTGATGCCGGCTTGGCTTAGATTATCGAACAGGTACTCGCGGATGCGCAAATCTTCATGCAGCAAGGTGGCGTAGTTCTTGTCCGCATACCAACGCGAGTCCCAGGTCCGGTTGATCCCGAGGCGCAGGCCGATCGGATTAACTTTCTGACCCATTATTCGGTCTCCTCACCTTCCCGGACGATAACGGTCAAGTTACTGAACGGTTTTTGGATGCCGCCGACGCGGCCACGGGCACGTGCCCTGAATCGTTTCATCACCATCGTCTTGCCGACCGTCGCTTCCTTTATGTACAGACGGTCCACATCCAATTGATGATTGTTTTCCGCGTTGGCGATCGCCGATTCCAGAACCTTGCGGACCTCGCCGGCGATCCGGCGCCGGGAAAAGGCCAGCGACGCCAACGCCGCGTCTGCTCGCATCCCCCGGATCGACTGGGCGACCAAGTTCAGTTTCTGTGGGCTGACACGCATCGTTTTCGCGTATGCCATCGCTTCCGAATCGTCCAGGCGACGTTCCACCTTACGCTTACCCATTGCCTAAGCCCTCCGCGCCCGCTTATCGGCGGCATGTCCGTAGAACGTACGCGTCGGCGAGAACTCGCCGAACTTGTGACCGATCATGTTCTCGGTCACCAGCACGGGGATAAATTTTTGGCCGTTGTATACGCCAAAAGTCAGCCCCACAAACTGCGGCAGGATTGTTGAGCGGCGCGACCAGGTCCTGATCACGTCGTTGCGGCCTGCCATACGTACGGCTTCCGCCTTCTTCAGCAGATAGCCGTCGACAAATGGGCCTTTCCAAACAGATCGAGCCACCGGCCCCTCCTCTATTTCTTTCTGGCGTGACGACTGCGGATGATCATCCGGTTCGACTGAGCGCCCCGTTTCCGCGTTCGCTTGCCTTTGGTCGGCTTACCCCACGGCGTCACCGGATGACGGCCACCTGAGGTCCGCCCTTCACCGCCGCCGTGCGGATGGTCGACCGGGTTCATCGCGACGCCGCGCACTGAGGGGCGTTTGCCCAGCCAGCGTTTGCGGCCCGCCTTTCCGATCTTGATATTCGCCTGATCCGGGTTGGACACGGCGCCGATCGTCGCCATGCATTCGCCACGCACCATGCGCAGCTCGCCCGACGTCAGCTTCAACTGTGCATGACCCTGATCGCGGCCGATAAGCTGTGCGTAGGTTCCGCCGGCCCGCGCGATCTGGCCACCCTTGCCGGGTTTCATCTCGATATTGTGGATGATCGTACCGACCGGAATATTGTTCATCGGCATCGCGTTGCCGGGCTTGATGTCCGCGCGCTCGCCGGAAACAACCTGATCTCCGACGCCGAGGCGCTGCGGCGCCAGAATGTAGTCTTGCTCACCGTCCGCATACTTGATCAGCGCGATAAAGGCCGTGCGGTTCGGATCGTATTCCAGCCGCTCAACCGTCGCCGGCACATCGAACTTGCGGCGCTTGAAATCAACCAGCCTGTACTTCCGCTTGTGACCGCCGCCGCGCCGTCTCGCCGTGATGCGGCCGAAATTGTTGCGACCGCCCTTACCCGTCAGGCCAACGGTCAGCTTCTTAACCGGCTTACCCTTGTAGAGCTCGGAATGGTCGACCAGGACGAGATGCCGTCGAGTCGGCGTAACCGGTTTGAAATTCCTTAATGCCATGGTTCTACAACCCTGTCGTCACGTCGATCGATTGTCCTTCGGCCAGACGAACGACCGCTTTCTTGGTATCTTTTTGACGGCCGGGGCGGCCGCGGAACCGCTTCGTCTTGCCTTTGCGGATAAGCGTATTGACCGAAACGACCTGGACGTCGAACAGTCCTTCGACCGCGCTCTTGATTTCCGGTTTTGACGCGTCGAGCGGCACCTGGAACGTCACCTGGTTGTGCTCCGAGCCGAGCGTGGCCTTTTCCGTTATCACCGGACTGCGCAGGATCTCGTAGATCCGTTCGCGGCCGGGCTTGGATTTGTTGAAATATTTCCAGCTCATTTCAAGCGCGCCTCCAGCGCCTCAACCGCATCGGTGGTCAAAACAAGATGATCGCGGCGAAGAATGTCGTATACGTTCGCACCCTGGGTCGGCAGGATATCGAGATTGGGAATATTCGCTGCTGCGCGCGCAAAATTTTCATCGACTTCGGCGCCGGCAACGACCAGCGCGTTGGCCCAACCCAATTTGGCCAGCTTCTCCGAGAGCTCCTTGGTCTTGGGGCTTTTCAAGGCAGCGTCCTTGAGAATGATCAGCTTGCCGTCGGCCTGTTTTGCCGACAGCGCCGAGCGCAACGCCATGCGGCGCACCTTCTTGTTCAGTTTGTGGGCGAAATCACGAGGATTCGGCCCGAATGCGACGCCGCCCCCGCGAAGTTGCGGCGCCTTGCGCGACCCCTGCCGTGCGCGGCCCGTCCCTTTCTGGCGAAAAGGCTTGGCGGTCGTGCCGCGGATTTCGGAACGCTCCTTGGTATCCGCCGTGCCGGCGCGCCGTTTGGCCAGCTGGTAGTTCACCATGCGCGCCAGGATGTCCTTGCGCAGCGGCGCGCCAAAAACCTCATCTGCGAGATCGATCTCGCCGGCGGCCTTGTTCTCGAGGGTGATGACTTTGCTTTTCATTGCCGTCAATCCTTGTCCTCGTCGCCGGACGCCTCGGGCGCCGCGTCTTCATTTGCCTGTGTGTCCTCGGCAGCCGCCTCTTCGGCAGGCGCCTCTTCTTCCTCCGCGGACCGCAATCCGGCCGGGAACGGAAGGTCATCCGGCAATTTACGTTTTACGGAATCCTTGATCGTGACCCAACCGTTCTTTGCGCCGGGAACCGCCCCGTACACCAGGATCAGGCCCCGGTCGTCGTCGGTCGAAACGATCAGCTGACTTTGCACGGTGACGCGTTTGTCACCGAGATGACCCGCCATCTTTTTACCTTTGAAGACTTTGCCCGGATCCTGGCATTGTCCCGTTGAGCCATGCGAACGGTGGGAAATCGAAACGCCGTGGCTGGCCCGCAGGCCGGAAAAATTGTGGCGCTTCATGGCTCCAGCGAAGCCCTTACCGATGCTGGTGCCTGTTACGTCGACATACTGACCGTCGGCGAAATGGGACGGCACCAATTCGGCGCCGACATCGACCAGCGCATCGGCGCTTACCCGGAACTCGACGAGCTTTCTCTTCGGCTCGACATTCGCTTTCGCATAATGCCCGCGCATCGGCTTCGACACCCGGCTTACTTTCGCCGTTCCGACGCCGAGCTGCAGCGCGTTGTAGCCATTCGTCTCTTCGTTACGAACGGCGACGACCTGACAGCTGTCGACCCGCAACACCGTTACCGGCACATGGTCGCCGGAATCGTTGAAGACTCGGGTCATTCCCAATTTTTTAGCAATAAGGCCTGAACGCATTTCGCCAATCCCTACAACTTGATTTCGACGTCGACGCCGGCGGCGAGATCCAGCTTCATAAGCGCGTCTACCGTTTGCGGTGTCGGGTCGATGATATCGAGGAGCCGTTTGTGCGTGCGAATTTCGAACTGCTCACGGCTCTTCTTGTCGATGTGCGGCGATCGCAACACGGTGTATTTCTCGATACGGGTCGGCAACGGAATCGGTCCACGCACCTGTGCGCCCGTGCGCTTCGCCGTCTGCACGATCTCACCCGTCGACTGATCCAGTACGCGGTGATCGAACGCCTTCAGACGAATTCTTATATTCTGGCTATCCATGCCGTCCTCGTGCCCAATTGAAAACCGGCGCCAAAGGCGGCGCCGGTATGGTTACATTTGCTATTCGACGATGCTTGCGACGACGCCGGCGCCGACGGTGCGGCCGCCTTCGCGG
>CAYLTU010000009.1:22717-42495 GCA_964386465.1 uncultured Rhodospirillaceae bacterium | reverse complement strand
CTGAACGCATCGCCCATATGAAACCAGCCGCCGCGGAAATCCTCCGCGTTCGCTTCCGGCGCGTTCCAGTAGCCGCTGAAGAGCGTCGGGCCGCGGAAGGCCAGCTCGCCGACCTCGCCGTCGGCCACATCGTTGTCCTCGGCGTCGACCAGGCGGCAGCTGCATAAGGTGTTTTGCGTTTTCGAAAGGCTGTCAGGCGCTACGCCGATCGGGATGCGCCCCGCGGAGGCGGGCGGCAGGCCGGTTTCGGTCGAGCCGAAAGTGTTGGCGTAGGGCGCCTGCAGCAGTTCGGTGATCTCGGCAATCTGGTGCCGCGGCACGAGATCCGCCATGGCGCCGACCAGTTTGATCCGCTGCGGTTTCGCGTCGCGCCGCTTGAGCGCCTCGGCGAGGGGCTCGATCATCCCCGGCATCAGGATGAGCCACCATTGCGGGTCCGTCATAACTGCGTCGACCATCCGCTCGGCGTCGAACCCGTCGATGACGACGACCTTGCCGCCAAGGCTCAGCACGCTGATCGACTGGTCCATCGACGCCATGTGGAACATCGGCGCCCATGCGACGAAGGTGTCGCTGCATTGCAGACCGAAATCGATGCAGCCCGATTGCATGCGCGCGATCTCGGCGCGATGGCTGATTAGCGCGCCTTTCGGCAGGCCGGTGGTGCCGCTGGTATAGATGATGACCAGCCCGTCTTCCGGTGAGGTGGCGATTTTCGGTTCGCTTGGATCGGCGGCGGCGAGAAGCGCCTCGTAGGCGTCACCGAAGATGATCGTCTCTTCGACATTGGTGTCGAGGGCGGTGAAACTCTCGGCGAACCTTTCGGAGACGAACCCGATTTTCGGTGTCGCGAGGTTGACGCAATGGGCCAGCTCACCCGCGGCAAGACGCCAGTTCAAGGCGCAGACGATCGCGCCGGTCTTGGCCGCCGCATAGGCGACCTCGATATATTCGATGCGGTTCTCCGCAAGGATCGCGATCCGGTCGCCACGGCCGACGCCTTTCGCTCCCAGCCCATGAGACAGCCGGTTAACGCGTGCGTTGAATTGCGCGTAGGTCGAGCGCCGCTCGCCATCTTCGATCGCGATGGCGTCGGGCCGTAGGGCGGCCTGGTCGCGCAGTATTTCGCCGACGGTCAATCGAGCCGATCGCGCGACGAGGAATTCCGGCGCCTCGATCATTGCCCTTGGTACCGGCGCCGCATCTTTGCGAACAGAGGTTGAGGGTTCTGGATGACACCCGGATCGAACAGGTCGTATCCATTTTCCATCACCCTGCCCCCATTCGGGTCCGGTGTCCTAGACCGGCGTTTCCGGATCGAATACCGGCTTGCGCTTCTCGAGATGCGAGGCGAGGCCTTCGCGTACTTCCGGTCCGGCGAAGCCGAGCATCTCCAGCGCCGTCGAGGCGTCGAAGGACGGCCCCATCATGCGGTACCAATTGTTCAGCGCGTATTTCGTCCAGCGGATCGCACTCGGTGCGCCGGCGGCGAGGCGGGCGGCAATCTCCTCCGCCTTGTCCTGCAGCTCGTCATCCTCGACGCAGAGCGAGACCAGGCCGTATTTCTCGGCATCCTCGCCATTGACCGGCTCGCACAGCATCAGCAGGTATTTTGCCTTCGCCATGCCGCACAGCAGCGGCCAGTTGATCACCGCGCAGTCGCCCGCCGCGACGCCCAGGCGGGTGTGGCCGTCGACGATCTTGGCGGCCTTGCCGGCGATCGAGATGTCGGCCAACAGCGCCGCGACGAGCCCGGCCCCGACCGCGACGCCATTGATCGCGGAGATAATCGGCTTGTTGCAATTGATGATGTTGTAGACGAGGTCGCGCGCTTCCTTCCACGCCTGGACGCGCGCCGTTTCGTCATTCATGTTCGCCTCGATCATGCCGAAATCGCCGCCTGACGAGAACGCCTTGCCCTTGCCGGTCAGGATGACGGCGCTGATATCAGGGTCGTCGTCGATGTCGCGCCAGATATAGGTGAACTGGTTGTGGCCTACGGCATCGAGCGAGTTGTAGGTCTTCGGGTTGTTCATCGTGATCCGCAGCACCCGGTCGGACGGACGGTCGAATTCGAAGCTGGTGTATTTCGCGTAACGGTCAGTCATTTGTCTCTCCCATGAAACTCGTTGTCTTTATGCGCCTTTGTGTCCTGATCGTGAAATTCAAGGGAATGAATTTCACGTGAATCAGCACACCAACTATCTGATGCTAGTGGACACAATCTAACATATGGTACCCCTACGACGGCTTCCCGAGCCCAGCGGTTAGGCGCGCGATGCGCCGCGATGCGGGGCCATCACAAGCGTCGCGCAACGCGGCCGCTGGGCTCGGGAAACCGCCCTCTGGGTCCCGGATCCCGGCTTCTCGGTGCGTCGAAGACCATTGCCGATGCTTCGGCATCGCCTGCGGGCCTTCTCCTGCCGAGAAGCCGGGATACGGGATCGTAGGGGTACCATATGTTAGATTGTGTCCACTAGTGTGATTCAGATCCCGAAGTTCGTCGCATTCAATGCGACAAACTTCAGAATCATCACACTAGTCGACCATCGTCAGGCCGCCGCTCACGCTGAGCACTTGTCCGGTGAGGTAGTCGGACCGATTGCTAACGAAGAACAGGATCGCGTCGGCGATCTCCTCCGGTTCCGCCACGCGCCGGAATGGAATGGCCCGGGTCAGCGCCTCGCGCATGCGCTCCGGCTGCGCGTTGAACAGCGGTGTGTTGGTCGGGCCCGGGCAGACGCAGTTCACGTTGATCCGGTAGCGCGCGACCTCGCGGGCGAGCGACTTCGAAAAGGCGATGATGCCGCCCTTGGCGCCGGCATACATGGTCTCGCCCATGCTGCCGACCCGGCCGGCGTCGCTCGACACGCTGACGACCTTGCCCACGTTACGCTGGATCATCGGGTCGAGGAAGGCGCGGGTCAGCTTGACCGGCCCCATCAGGTTGATCTTGACCACCTTGTCCCAGAATTCCGGTTCCTGTTCGATGAAAGGCTGGATGATGTCCCAGCCGGCGACATTGACGACGCCGTCGACATCGCCCGCGTCCAGCGCGGTCTTGGCGAAATTCGCGATCGACTCGTCGCTGGTAATGTCGAGCGGCACGAAGTGGGAATTGCCGCCGACCTGTGCCGCGGTCTCCGCGCCGCCCTCCTCGTTGATGTCGCCGAAGAATACGGTGGCGCCCGCCGCGCACAGCGTGCCGACCGTCGTCCGGCCGATGCCCGAAGCGCCGCCGGTGACGGCGATTGTCTTGCCTTCCAAGTTCATTCTGTCTCTCCTTGTCTATACGCCAGCCCGTCAGTCGCGGCCGGCCATCATCCTTGTCACGTCGTAGGTGGCCACGATGTCGCCATGCTGGTTCACGATATTGTTGGTCGTGCTGACGATGCCGCGGTTGCCCTTGCTCGTCTGGCGCACAGCGGTGACTTCGATTTCGCCATGGATCGTATCGTTGACGAAGGTCGGCGCTTTGATCTTCAAGGTCGTTTCCAGCATCGCGAGGCCGGTATGCTGCATCGTGGACTGGACGAGCAGGCCTTCGATAAAGGTGTAGCACAGGGCGCCCGGCACGGGGCGTCCTTTGACCGCGCCATGCGCGTCGCCGAACGTCGCGTCGGTGAACATGACTTCGACCATGCCGGTCGAGTTGATGAAATTGACCAGGTCGGTCTCGGTCACCGTACGGTTGATCGTGCGGAATTTTTGCCCGACGGTCAGGTCGTTCCAGCAAAGCCCAAGGCCGACATACTCCAGATCGTTCTTCATTTCGCTTCCCCTCTGCCGAATTATCAATCGCTGCCGGCGGCGTTCGCACGGTCCGGGGTCGCGCGCTCGGGGCGTTCGTCGATCCGCCCCTGAATGTGATCGAAGACGGCGAAGCAGGTCTCGATCTGAGTCTCCGACAATCCGGACAGAAACTCCGACCGCAGCTGCTCGACAATTTTCTGTATCTCGCTGACCATCGGCGCGGCCTTGTCCGAAAGATGAATCGTCTTGGCGCGCCGGTCGTCCGGGTCGTTGCGCCGTTCGACCCAGCCATCGGATTCCAACCGGTCCAACTGCCGCACCAGGGTCGAGCCGCGAATTCCGACGATATCCGCCAGCTCGTTCTGCTGCAGGCCGTCGCCGTGAATGGACAAATAATGCAGAATCAAGCCGCGTGCCTGGCTCAATCCGAGCGGGCCGAGCCGCAGGTCCAGCTCGGCGCGCCATTTCTGATTGGTTTCGGCCAAGCGTCTAGCGAAACTGACGATCAAGGCGTCCGACGGCATTCCCATGTCCACTTGCCCGCAATTCAACGGAATTAAGTTAGGGTGCTAATTATTAGCTTGCAAACTAAATCCGTAACGGGAAGCTAGTCAAGCCGCGTTGCCGTTATCGCAGGTGGCAAGACACCTGGTGACCGGGCACAATTTCCTTCAGCGTGGGGACATCCACCTTGCAGCGTTCTTCGGCATAGGGACATCTTGTGTGGAAGTGGCATCCGGGCGGTGGTTTGATCGGGCTGGGGACGTCGCCCTGCAGGATGATCTTCTTCCGCTTCACCGTCGGGTCCGGGATGGGCACCGCCGACAGCAGCGCTTCGGTATAGGGATGCTGCGGATTGGTGAACAGGGTCTTCTTGTCGGTGTATTCGACGATCCGGCCAAGATACATCACCGCGATGTAGTCGCTGATATGCTCGACGACGGCTAAATCGTGGGCAATGAAAAGGTAGGAGAGGTTGAATTCCTGCTGCAGATCCATCAACAGGTTGATCACTTGGGCTTGGATCGACACATCCAGCGCCGAGACCGGTTCGTCGCCGATAATCAGCTTCGGGTTCAGGGCGAGCGCGCGGGCGATGCCGATGCGCTGGCGTTGTCCGCCGGAAAACTGGTGTGGAAAATTTTCCATTTGTGCCGTGCGCAAACCGACCTTGTCGAACAGCTCGGCAACCTGGTCTTCCTTCTCTTTGCCCTCGGCAATACCATGCACCTGCAACAACTCGCCGACGATATCGCCGGCCGACATGCGCGGATTCAGGGATGAAAACGGATCCTGAAAGATGATCTGCATTTCCCGCCGGAACGACCGCAGTTCGGTTTTTCCCAACTTGGCGATATCTGTTCCGCTGACTTCGATTGCGCCCTCGGTTGGTTCAAGCAACCGCAGCACGGTTCGGCCGACCGTCGATTTTCCGCAACCGCTTTCGCCCACCAGCCCCAGGGTTTCGCCTTCATTGATGCTGAAGCTGACGCCGTCCACGGCGTAAACGTTGCCGACCGTGCGGGAAAGAATGCCCTTCTTGATGGGGAAGTGCTTCTTCAGCCCATCGACCTTCAATACGGGCGTATTGCCGCGCGGCAGTGGGGCGTTCTCCACATTCGCTTCAACCATTGTCGCCTCCATACAATTTGTCCGAATGCCAGCAGGCGACCCAATGTTCCGGCTTTAGTTCTTCATAGACCGGATATTCAGAGCGGCATTTGTCATCGGCGTGCGGGCATCGCGGTGCGAAGACGCATCCCGGTGGCAGGTCGATCAGGAGCGGGACAATGCCGGGGATCTCGGCGAGCCGCTCGACCCTTTCCGCCTCCGCGTCCTTCATGACGTCGAGATGCGGCACGGACGCCAGCAATCCGTGCGTGTAGGGGTGCAGCGGCGTGCCGAACAATTCGGTGACCTCGGCCTCCTCGACCTTTTTTCCGGCGTACATGACGACGACCCGTTGCGCCGTCTCGGCGATGACGCCAAGGTCGTGGGTAATGAGGATGACGGCGGTGCCGAGCTGTTCCTGCAAATTTACGATGAGGTCGAGGATCTGTGCCTGGATCGTCACGTCGAGCGCCGTGGTGGGCTCGTCCGCGATCAGAATTTTTGGATTGCACGCCAACGCCATGGCGATCATTACCCGTTGCCGCATGCCGCCGGACAGTTGGTGGGGATATTCCCCGACCCGCTGCACGGTCTCCGGAATTTTTACGAGCTCCAGCATTTCGATGGAGCGGGCCAGCGCTTCGGCCTTGTTCATGCCCTGGTGAAGGATCAGGGCTTCGCTGATTTGATGGCCGATCGTAAACACCGGGTTGAGCGAGGTCATCGGTTCCTGAAAGATCATCGAAATTTCGTTGCCGCGAATATCGCGCATTTCCGCGTCGCTCAGTCCAAGCAGTTCCTTCCCGTCCAGCTTTACCGAGCCCTCGATGGTTTTTCCCGGCGGGTCCGGCACCAGGCGCATGACGGAAAGCGCGGTGATACTCTTGCCGCAACCGGATTCACCGACGATTCCAAGCGTTTCGCCCTTCTTGAGGTAAAACGAGACGTCGTCCACCGCTTTCACGATTCCCTGGCGGGTGAAGAAGTAGGTTTTCAGTCCGACAACTTCCATTGCCAGCCCGCCGCTATCGCCCACTTCGGATACGCCCGTCGAAATTTCACCGCTGGATGCTTCAACCATTTAATCGTCCGCCAATTTCAGCTTTACCTGTTCGTCCCCGGAACCGCGGACTCATTGTGAATGATCAGTCTTGTTAGCTGCTCTGCCTCGGATCGAGGATGTCGCGCAAGGCGTCGCCCAGCAGGTTGGTACCGAACACCACCAAGCTGATCGCCAATCCCGGGAATATGACCAACCACGGCGCGACGCGCGCGTATTCGGCCGCGTTTTCCGAAAGCATGCGGCCCCAGGAGGGGTGCGGCTCCGGAACACCGAGACCGAGGAACGACAGCGACGCCTCGACCAGGATCGCCGAGCCAAGCTGTGCGGTAGCGAGCACGATCAGCGGCGCCAGCGTATTGGGCAGAACATGCCGGAACGCGACGCGCAATTCGCTCATGCCGGCGGCGCGCGCCGCTTCGACGAACGGCATTTCGCGCAGCGACAGGGTGCTGGAGCGCACCACCCGCGCAACGCGTGGCACCAGTGGTATGGATATGGCGAAAATAGTATTTTCCAGCGATGGCCCGAGCGAAGCCGCCATCACCAGGGCCAGCACCAGGAGCGGCAGCGCCTGCATGATGTCGATGAGCCGCTGCATCACGAGATCGAACCAGCCTAGCAAATAGCCCGACATCAAACCGATGAAAACGCCGATGAACCCGCCCAGCATGGTTGAGGCCACGCCCACGACCAGCGATATTCGGGCGCCGTATACGATGCGGGCGAACATATCGCGGCCCATCATGTCGGCGCCCAGGATATTTTCCATGGTCGGCGCCGAAAGTGATCTTGATGCGTGGGTCGAAATGGGATCGTGCGAGGCGATGATCTCCGCGAAAAGCGCCGCGAATACGAACACGACCACGATCGCAATCCCACAAACCGCCAAGGGATAATTGCGCGCGAAATGAAGGACGGCGTCCCATCGGCTCTCGATGTTCGCGCCGGCTCTTTCAAGTTCCGCTTGATGGTCAATGGCTGTCACGAGATCGCCTCCCAAACAGTATTTTCAACGTCTTTGAAGCGGCTCCTAATCGGCATATTTGATCCGCGGGTCCAAGGCCCCGTAGGTCAGGTCGACGAGGAAATTGATCGTCACGACGATAACCGCGATCAGCATCACAAGGTTTTGCACGATGGGATAATCCCGCATCAAAATCGCCTCGACGAGGAAATGCGCGACCCCCGGAATGTTGAATACCGTTTCCGTGATGATGAGCCCACCGATCAGGAACGCGGCCTCGATGCCGATGATCGTCGTGACCGGCAAAAACGCGTTCTTGAGCGCATGCGAATAGTTGACCGTATTTTCCGACGCACCCTTGGACCGCGCGGTGCGGATGTAATCCTGGCGCAGGACCTCCAGCATGGACGACCGCGTCAGGCGCATAATCAGCGCCGAACTGCGAAATCCCACCGCCGCCGCCGGTATGCTGTACAGCAGCAACTCGTCCCATAGGTTTTCCGGCGGATCCAGGTAGATTGGAATAGTGCCGAACTGGGCCACGAAAAACATCAGGATTAAAAGCGCGAGCCAGAAGGACGGCAGGGAAAGTCCGCTCAGACTGATCACCCGCAGCGTGTAGTCCAGCCAGGTATCTTGCCTCACGGCGCTGATGACGCCAAGCGGCACGCCGAACAAGACCGAGAAGAAGAGCGCCAGGGCCGCCAGCTTGGCGGTGATCGGAATACGGGGGCCGAGTTCGTCGATGGCGGGCATCTCGGACACGTAGGAAAAGCCCAGATCCCACCGCATGATACCCCAGATCCATTGGGCGTACTGCACGTGTATCGGTTGATCGAGACCCAGTTCCTTTTCGATTTCCGCTTTTTCCGCCGGATCGACGAAGCCCGCGGAATCGAACATGATATCGACGATATTGCCCGGCATCAGCCGCAACAGCACGAAGATGATTATCGACATCCCGACGAGCGTCAGCAGCATCAGGAAGAAGCGCTTCACCATATAGGTTGCCAATTTCCGTCCCCTTGCCTGCGCAAATTAATTAACGAAACGACTAATTGACGGTTCGAATAAAAAGGAGGCCGCGGCGATAGATCGATCGCCGCGGCCCCATTCAGAACCGCTTGGTTCCTTAATTATCCAGCCAGACGTCTTCCAAGCGCCAGCCATTATAAAGGCTGTTTACATGGGCGACATATCCCTTCACGTGAGGCTGCCAGCACGTGTAGTTCTGGTTGTGATAAAGGATCGGTCGCGCGGCGTCTTCCTGGAGTTTCTTGTCGATCTGCAGGACGAGTTTTGCCCGCGCCTTCTGGTCAGTCATCATGGACTGCTTCTCGAACAATTTTTCGAGATCCTTATTGCAGTAGCCCGTATAATTCCGCTGCGAACCGCAGGAATAGTTTTCGTAGAAGTTCGCATCTGGATCGTCGACGCCGACCGCCGTCGCGTTCAGGCCTACCATGTAGTCCTTGCGGGCCACGGTGGCGTGCCAGTTGCTGGTCTCGATCGTCTTCAGCGTGGCGTCGACATAGACCTCCTTGAGCCAGTCGATCAGCAGCACGGCGGGATCACGATACCCGGCGATGTTCCGCGTCGAGACTTCGACCTTGAGCTTGTTGTCCGGGCCGTAGCCGAGGCCTTCCATGATCTTGCGCGCTTTAGCCCGGTTACCCTTTACGTCCGGATCAAAGCCGGCGACCGTCGTGATGAATTCCGGCGTAAAGCCCCAGACGCCTTGCGGCGGCGGCGACATGGCGCCGCCCTGAACGTTCTCGCCCTTGCTGAGGATGTCGATGGCCGACTTGCGGTCCAGCGTCAGCACCATGGCCAGGCGAATCTTCTCATTGTCGAACGGCGGTTTATACGGGTTGACGATCAGATTGATGCTCGCGCCCATCACCCGTTGGCAAACCGCATCCGGCTTCTGTTCCATGATGTCCTTATGCAACGGCACGGTGACATCGCCGTTGAAGGCCATGTCGAACTTGCCGGCGACGAATGCCAGGACGCGGGTCGAACGGCTCTTGATGATCGTCCATTCGATTCCATCCAGATAGGGTTGGCCCTTTTTCCAATAATCCTTGTTCTTCGTGAACTTGACGCTTTCGTTCTGTTTCAAGGAAACGAACTTGAAGGGTCCGGTGCCGATCGGGTGCGTGCGCATCTTCTTGGGCGAGACGTGGCACGGATAGACCGGCGAATAGCCGGACGCGATCAGCGTCAGGATTGCGGGCTGCGAGCGTTTCAGTTCGAATGTCACCTCGTGGTCGCCGTTAGGCGTGACGGCCTTGAGGTTCTTGTACCAGGCTTTCCGCGGGTTCTTGCGCAGCTTGTATTTACTGCCGCCGTTGCCCAGCAGCAGGTCCCACCAGGTGCATTTTACGTCCGCCGAGGTGAAGGGCTTGCCGTCGTGCCATTTCACGCCTTGGCGGAGCTTGAAAGTCAGTTTCGTCTTGTCGGCGTTCCAGGACCAGCTTTCCGCCAGGTCCGGCACGATCGTGTCCAGCTTGTTGGTCGCCTTCAACTGGTCGTACATGACCAAATTGTTCATGACCGGCATGTATGGGGTCAGCGTCGAGTTCGTCGCTTCCTCGTGGATCGATCCGCTCGGCGGCGTGCCACGGTGATAGGCTTTCAGGATGCCCCCTGATTTCTGCGCCATCGCGGCCTGCGCCCCGAGGGTGACCGCCGCCAGCGAAACGACCGCCGTCAATAGTTTCAGTTTCGGTTTCATGAGTCCCTGCCTCCTAAACAGTGGATTTATTCGTTATTCGCGAACCTTCATTGTGAACCGCTGGAATTATGCGCAATTGTCGCGTGCGTGCCAAGTCACGCCCAATTGATTCCGGTCTTACGGTCCATCCGCGAACGAGCGTAAAGGCTGCACCGGCCATCGCAGAACCCGCTTCTACGCGTGGATGCAGCGCTGTTGGCACGCCTTCTTCGAACGTGGAAATTCGAGGCTAAGCGCGTGGCGGCGCCCATGGCCAATGGCCGGCAACGGTGGCGCCAGCCTGCTTTTTCCGTTTTGCAGTGGATTGTGGTAGCGGTTGCCCCGAGGAGGCAGTTCTCGATAGCGCCGCCTGCAAACGGAGGTTCAACGGATCCGTTCAGGGTTTAGCCTGTTTCTGCGTGGAGATAGGACAGACCAGAGCCACATGATCGACCAGGTACCAAAAAATCCGATAACTGCGCCAGACGTAATCGACCAGACTGCCAAATGATCCATAATCGAAACCCCGTATATCCGTTTCTGGTTCGGTGCTCACGAGGATTAATTACAAGAATTTCCTATGCTTAAAATCACCCATTCGGATGACTTGTTTTAGAATTGCCGCGCACGGGCGCGGCTGCTTCCAAATTCCGGGCATGGTGTTTTGTAGCCGAGGCGTTTGCGGCGCCCGTCCGATATCGGTTTTGCGCCCGAGCTCGCCCTTATCGCGCCGTCCAGCCGCCGTCGACGGTGAAAGCCGCGCCGCGCATCGCCGCGCCCGCGTCGCTACAAAGATAGACGGCCGCGGCGGCGACCTCCTCGATGGTAATGAAGCGACCCATCGGCTGGTGGTAGGGTTGTTTTTGGATAAGGTATTCTTCGATCGCTTCTTCCTTCGGCACGCCCTTCTGCTCGGCGTAGCTGTCGATGCGGTGTTCGCTCAGATTGGTGCGCACGGTTCCGGGGCAGATCGCGTTGCAGGTAACGCCGGTCTCCGCCGTCTCTATCGCGACCGCCTTGGTCATGCCCAGTAGCCCGTGCTTGGTCGCGGTGTAGCCGACGACGTTGGGCGAGGCGACCAGCGCGTTCGTCGAGGCGGTATTGATGATCCGGCCCCAGTCGCGCGCCTTCATCTGCGGCAGGACGGCGCGTGTCGCGTGGAACGGCGCGGACAGGTTTACCGCCAGCATGTCGTCCCAGATGTCGGGCGGGAAGTCCTCGGCCGGCGCACGGTGCTGCATGCCGGCATTGTTGATCAGGATATCGACCTTGCCGAGCTTGGCCGTGCCGTCCTCGATCATCGCCGTGACCTGTGCCGGGTCACGCATGTCGGCGGCGTTATAGAAGGCGGCGACGCCGAACTCGGTCTCCAACCCGGCGCGGGTCGCTTCGATTTCCGCCGCGTCGCCGAAGCCGTTCAGCATGATGGCGCAGCCTTCCGCCGCCAGCGCGCGGGCGTAACCGAGCCCAAGCCCGCTGGTCGAGCCGGTGATGAGCGCCGTCCTACCGTCGAGAAATCCTGCCATTATGTGTTTCCCCCGTGTGTGAATTAAGCGTGCGGTGCGATGAGACCTTCTTCCTCGAGCAACGGATAGATACCGCCCGATTTCAGGATACGCAGCAGGGCGTCCGGGATCGGCTTGGCTTTCAGGGATTTTCCGGTCGTCACGTTCTCAACCGTGAAATCGTCGAACGACACGGCGGCAAGTTCGCCCTCTCGGAAGGCCGCCGTGACGCCGGGGCATTCCAGCGCAGGAAAGCCAAAATTGATACAGTTGCGGAAAAACAGCCCGTTGATGCTTTCCGCCACGAGACAGCCGACACCGAGTAAATTCAGGTTGCGGGCCGCAGGCCGGGAAGAACCCATGCCGAAATTCTGTTCGGCGACGATGACGTCGCCTTTGCTCATCTCATCGACCCAGCCGGGCCGGTTGGCAGAGAAGACGTAACGGATCTGCTCTTCAGGCGGCAGGTAGTAGCAACGGCTCGGCAGTATGAGATCGGTGTTGATGTTGGCCTCGAAGAGCCAGGTTTTGCCCTTGTACTCCATCGGTCACGCACCCGGCGCCAGGAATTCGGTCGGGTCCGCGATGACGCCCTTGATCGCCGAGGCGGCGACCGTGGCGGGGGAGCCCATGAAGATTTTCGCGCTCGGATCGCCCATGCGGCCCTTGAAGTTCCGGGTGCTCGCCGTGATGCAGGTTTCGCCCGCCGCAAGCACACCGAGATGCCCGCCGCCGCAGGCGCCGCAGGTCGGGTTGGTCACGACGGCGCCGGCTTCCGCCAGGGCCGTCAGAATGCCCCGTTGGGCGGCCTGGCGGTAGATCGTCTGCGAGCCCGGGGTCACGATCAGCCGGACGCCGTCGGCCACCTGACGACCGGCCAGAACCGTCGCGGCGCTCTCCAGGTCATCGATGGTGCCGTTGGCGCAGGAACCGATGAAGGCCTGATCGATTGCCATGCCCGCGACCTCGCCGACCGGTCGGGAGTTGTCCAGTACGCTGTCGGGCAGGGCGACGAGCGGTTCGATTTGGTCGAGACGGATTGTTCTACGGTCGGCATAGGACGCGTCTACATCGGGAATCTGCGCTTCGTAGGCGGGATGGTCGGGATTGTTCGCCGCGATATGATCGAAAAGGGTCTGGTCAGGCTCGAAGGTCGCGAACTCGGCGCTCAGTTCGGCTCCCATCGTCGTCAAGGTGCGCCGCGCGTTCATGTTGAGATGCGGCAGGGCGCCGCCGCCAAACTCCACATTCATCGTCTCGTGACCGCCAAAGGCGCCGGCGATATGGAGGAAGACATCCTTCATCGACACAGCGGGATTGAACGTTCCTTCCAAATCGTAGCGGACGGTTTCCCCGACCCGGAACCAGGTCTCGCCCTTGGTCAGGGCATAGGCGATATCCGGCGCGCCCACACCGCGTGCGACGCAGTTGAAGGCGCCCGCGCTGCAGGTATGCGAATCGCTGCACAGGAGCACGGTGCCGGGCATGGCGTAGGCGTGATCGGCGACGAGGACATGGGCGATGCCCTGCCGCGCGCCGACATCGTGGAACCGTTCGATGCCGAACTTCTCGACGAAGCGGCGGCCGGTCAGATGCGCCGTCGCGCTCTCGATATGGGCGGCCGGCGCCCGGTGATCGAACGCGACGACGACGCGCGCCGGGTCGGCTACATGCAGGATTTCGCGCCAGACGCTGTCCATGAAATTATTGTCGAACATGACCACCGTATCGACCTTTACGGTCACGAGATCGCCCGGCCGCACAAGTTCCTGCCCGCTTTGCCGCGCCAGAATCTTTTCGATGATGGTCATGCCCATGATGCGGTCCCTTAGTCGCCTTCGACGGCGTAGCGCCCTTCCATCTCGGTCAGCGTATCGTATCCGACGAGCTTGTTGATTTCCTCGAAAGACACCAGCAGGTCCGGCCGGTCGACTTCTTCATTGCTTTCAAGCATGCCCTCAAAAACATCCATCGCATTCATCATGCCGCGCACCGCCGCGGTGGACAGCAGGCGCGGGTAGCTGACGGCGGCGACGCCCATCGCCTGCAGGCGCGCGGGCGAGATCAGCGGCGTCGTGCTGCGTGACCGAATGCCAAGCCCCATATTGACGGTCAGCGGTTTGGGCACGTTGCGCGCGACCTTTTCGATGTCTTCGGCCGACAACAGCGCGTCGGCGAACAGCAAATCCGCACCGGCCTCCGCGTACAAATTGAGACGATCGATCGCTTCATCTATTCCAAGCACCCCAGCCGCATCGGTGCGCGCCTTGATGACAAAGTCGTTGTCGCGCCGCGCGTCGCAGGCGGATTTCACCTTCTGCACCATCTCCCCGGCCGAGATGACGTCCTTGCCGACCAGGTGGCCGCAGCGTTTGGGCCATACCTGATCCTCGATCATGACCGCCGCCACGCCGGCCTTCTCGAAGGCGCGGACGACGAAATGCACATTGACCGCGTTGCCATACCCGGTGTCGGCGTCGGCGTGTAGCAGCAGGTCTTCGGCGCATTCGGAGATCGCCCGGCAGAACCGCAGATTGTCCTCCAGCCCCATGATGCCCATGTCGGACCAGCCGAGATGGCATTCCGACAGCCCGGCGCCTGAAATCGCCCCGCTCTTGAAACCGCGCGCCTGAATCATGCGCGCGCTGTAGCCGTCATAGATCCCCGGCGATACCAGGATATCCGGTGCCTCCAGCAACTCCTTTAGGCGACGTCCCTTGCTCTTCATAAACACTCTCCTTCCGCGCGAAGCCCGCTCGTACCCACTCGAGCGAGTCTACGGGTCGCGGCGCCTCAGGCAAAGTCGCGCCGCCGCAATTGCGCGGCGCAGGCGAACCAAATCAGCCCACTGGCGATCACGATGTAGATCACGGTGCCGATCACCATCGATTCCAACGCGATGCCGGCGTCCATCATCCAGCCCAGCGCCGGCGGTCCCAGGGCGGAGGCGAATACGCTCAAGGTCGCGGCCATGCTGCGGATCGAGCCGATATGCCGCGTGCCGCCGAACTCCGCCCACATGACCGGCGCGATCGTCTGCCGCAACCCGCCCGTGGCGCCCGACAAGGCGAGGTAGGCCCAGGCCCAGAGCGGGTCGTCCATGTAGGCCAGAATCAAAATTCCGAAAACGTAGGGGATCAATATGACCGGCAGCAGCCGCATCGCGCCGAGCCGGTCGACGAGCGGGCCGGCGGCCATCGAGAATAGGGTCGTCATCACCGCGAACACCGCGTAGCCGGCGGTCACCCAACCGGCCGACCAGCCCTTCATTTCCGCGATGGTGAGCTGGTGAAAAAACAACGCGGTCTCGATAATCGACGGCGCAACGGTTCCCGGCAGGATCAAATAGAAGAACGGATGCGTCATGACCTGACGCAGGGTGAGGCTGCGGTCGGGGGCTTCCGGCGCCGGCTCCGCCGCGCTCGCGGACGCGGGCCCGGACGGCCGCACCGGGCCGCGCAGCAGCCAGAACGCCGCCGGTACCAGAAGGATCGCGGTGAGGATACCGGCGGCGGCGTAGGTATAACGCCAGCCGATGGCGGCGATCAGCGCGACGGCGGCGGCGGGCAGCACGGCCCGCCCGGCAGGAAATCCCAGAGAGACGATGGCGACGGCCTTGCCGCGGTCGCGGCGGAAATGCTTCACCGTCGAAGTGATCGAGACGTGACTCGCGAGTCCCTGGCCCATCTGGCGCAGCATGAAGATGACCGCAACCAGGAATCCGGCCGCCGGGCACAGCGCCGCGCCGAAACAGGCCAATGTCAGGCCGACGGCGACCAGGATCGAATAGCGCGCCAGCGGTATCCGGTCGATCCAACTACCGGTGAACGGCAATACCAGGGCCGACAACAGGGTGCCGACCATGTAGACGGTGCCCCACTCGGCATGGGACAGGCTGAATTCCGCTTCGATTTCCGGGCCGAACACGCCGATGAAAAAGGTCTGTCCGACGCTCGACGCGAGCGCCATCAGGAACGCGAACCCCAGGAACCGCAGGTTGGCGCGCGCGAAGGCCAGATAGCCGGATGGGGCCGCGGCGTCTGCCGGGCTGGACATGGTGGAAACCCCGATGTGGCGTGTTGCCGGCAACCCGTAGCCTAATTCGCCAAACGGGACTAGCGCGAATTTTGCATCCCGCGTGGCGGCGCGTAAAATCGCCACCGGCTTTCGGGCGATGGTGCCGTTCAGGAGGGAGAGCGCTACATGGAACAGTATCCGGCGGTCCAGTTCATGGTCTCATATGGTCGCAATCTCTCGGTTCTCGTCGGACTGGCGCTGCCGGTTCTTGTTGGTCTGGGAATCGTACTCGCCGGCTGGCACTGGGTATGGGGCATCGGCGCGGTCGCGGCCGGCTTGATCGTCTGGTTCGCCTTCCGCACCTTCGCGGAGCTCACCCAGATCATCGCGGACATGCTGCTGCCGCAATAGGAGACGGTATTTTGAACGGCGACATCATTATCATCGGCGGCGGCCTCGCGGGGCTGTCCACGGCCAACCGGGCGGCGGAACTGGGGCTTAATCCAATCGTGTTGGAGCAGGGCGGCGACCCGGAATATTTCTGCAATTCGCGCTTCTCCGGCGGCATTCTTCATGTCGCGTTCAAGGATATGACGGCGCCGCCGAAGGAGATTGCCGCGGCTGTCGCGGCGCAGACCGGCGACGGAGAGGCCGCGGCCAACGGGGCGGTGATGGCGGCGGAAGGCGGCCGCGCGCTGGCCTGGCTGCGCGGCGAGGGCGCGCGTTTCATAAAGGGCGGGTCGCTGGAATTCATGCGCTGGATCCTCGTCCCGCCACGGCCGCGCGGCGCCGGGCTCGACTGGAAGGGCCGTGGACCCGACGTGCTGCTGCGCAAGCTGACCGCCAACCTGGCCGAGCGCGGCAAGGCGGTACGATTGAATACGCGGGCGCGGGAGTTGGTCGTCGAAGACGGCCGCGTGACGGGCATTGTCGTCGAGAGCAACGGGACGAATGAACGGATCGCGGCGTCCGCCGTCGTGATCGCCGACGGTGGCTTCCAGGCGAACATGGATTTGATGCGGCGCTACGTGTCGCCGCAGCCGGAACGCCTGCTGCAGCGCGGTGCCGCGACGGGTCGGGGCGACGGGCTGACGATGGCGGCGGCGGCGGGTGCGAAGCTGGTCGGCATGGACCGGTTCTACGGCCACCTTCTGGGCCGCGAGGCGTTCGAAAATGACAGGCTGTGGCCCTATCCCATCGTCGACCCGATCGCGGCGCACGGCATCGTCGTGAACGCGGCCGGGCAACGGTTCCTCGACGAAGGCAAGGGCGGCGTCTATATGGCGAACGAGGTCGCCAGGCTGGAAGATCCGCTGACCGCGACCGTCGTGTTCGACGACGCGGTATGGACCGGCCTCGCCGCCGACAATCGCTATCCCCCCTGCATGAACCCGGTCTTCGTCAAGGCCGGCGGCACGGTGCTGGAAGCGGACGATCTCGCCACCCTGGCGCAGAAAGCCGGGCTGCCGCCGGACGGATTGGCGAAAACCGTGACGGCCCACAATGCCGCCATCGAAGGAACGGCTTCGCCATCGCCGGTGCGCAGCACGGACAGGTTCAGACCGAAGCCCATCGCGACGCCGCCGTTCCGGGCAATCCCGATCTGCGCGGGCATCACCTACACGATGGGCGGCGTGGCGGTCGATGGGGACAGCCGGGTGCAGCACGGCGACGGCGGTGCGATCCCGGGTCTGTTCGCCGTGGGTTCCGCGTCGGGCGGCATGGAAGGCGGTCCCGCGGCGGCCTATCTCGGCGGACTGGCGAAGGCGGTGATCACCGGATTGCGCGCCGCCGAGGCCGCCGCCGGCGAAGTGCAGGCACTGGCGCGGACGGTATGATCGCGGAATAGGCGGCCGATATGATACTTGGCCGCGCGCCGCTGCCGTCGGTGAGTTCGTAGCACTGGCGATAACTCTCAAACAAAAGACAAGGACGTCCCATGAGTTCATTGAACCGCATTGCCGGCCGCTTGGCATTCCTCGCACTCCTCAAGGACGAGGGCATCACGCATCTGTTCGGTAATCCGGGCACGACCGAACTGCCGATCATGCATGCGCTGACCGATCATCCGGACTTGAAGTTCGTTCTCGCGCTTCAGGAATCGCTGGTCGTCGCGATGGCGGATGGCTATTCGCGCGCCTCGGGAGAGCTGGTCGCCTGCAACGTGCATGTCGCGCCGGGACTCGGCAACGCGATGGGGTCGCTGTTCAACGCCAAGTTCACCGGCACGCCGATGATTCTGACGGCGGGGCAGCAGGAACAGGGTCACGGCCTGACGGAGCCGCTGCTATACGATTCCCTGGTCCCGATGGCCGCCCCCCTGGTCAAATGGGCGGTCGAGGTGAACCGTCTGGAAGACCTGCCGCGCATCATCCGCCGCGCCGCCAAGGTGGCCACCACCGCGCCGACCGGTCCGGTCTTTATCTCCCTGCCGGGCGATATCCTGAACGAGGAGGCGGGGATCGAACTGGGGCACGCGACGCGCGTCGACACCGCGATGCGGCCGACCGATGCGGGGGTGGACGCCCTGACCGGTCGCCTGCTCGAGGCGCAGAACCCGGCGATCGTCGCGGGCCCGGAAATCGTCACTTCGGACGCCTTCCGGGAAATCGCCGAATTCGCCGACGCGCTTGGCGCGCCTGCCTATCAGCAGACGATTCCCTACGGCGCCCACTTCCCGTCCGAGCACCGCGCCTTCATGGGCGCGCTGGGACGCGATCAAAAACGGGTGCGCGCGACGTTGGAAATATACGACTTGCTCGTCTTTGTCGGCGCGGACGTGCTTCGTATGTCGGTCTGGGATCCGGCTGACGCCATGCCGCAGGACATGCCAATCGTTCAGATCGGTCTGAACGATTGGGAGATGGGCAAGAACTATCCGACCGAACTGGCCGTGCGCGGCGACGTCAAGGAAACCCTGCGCGCGCTGATTCCCGTGATGCGGAAAAAGGGTGGCGCCACGCACGAGAAAACCGCGGAAGCGCGCCTTTCCGCGGTCTCGGACACCAACTGGAACGCGAAGAACGCGGCCTTGCGTGAAAAGACGGCGGCGCTCGCCGATACCGTGCCAATCGCCGGTGATTGGCTGATGATGCAGATCGTCGATTCTCTGCCGGACAACGCGATGGTGGTAAACGAGGGGCTGACCACGGCGAACAGCCTGCTCAGCCTGCTGCCCTACCGCGACCGCTACAGCTATCACGGGCTCGCCAGCGGCGGCATCGGCTGGGCCATCGCGGCGTCGGTTGGTATCTCCTTGGCGCAGCCGGAACGTCCGGTCGTCTCGGTGATTGGCGACGGCAGCGCCATGTATTCGGTGCAGGCGCTTTGGACGGCGGCGCACCTCAAACTGCCGATCACCTATGTGATCTGCAACAACAAGGGCTACCGCATCATCAAGCAGCGGTTGCTGAGTTTCCATGGCAACGACAATTTCATCGGCATGGATTTCGAGGACCCGGAGATCGATTTTTCCGGTTTGGCGCGCTCGCTCGGCATGACGGCGGAGCGGATCGAGGATCCGGCCGCAGTGCGCCCGGCCCTCGACAAGGCGATCGCCAGCGGCGGCCCGGTGCTGCTCGACGTCGCCGTCGAGCGCTCGGTGGGATAGGCGTGCGGGCCATTAACCTTCCGTCATCCTCGACGTGATCGGGGATGACTGATTGCGTGGCCGCTAAATCGAGCCGCGGTCCCTCAGCGCCGCCACGTTCGTCGCTGAAGGACCGTGCCAGAACGTTTCGGTCGGCGCAGACGCAAAGCCTGATCCCCGCCGGGGGCCATAAGGATTTTCTTATGCGTACGCCGTAGAAATTGATATTTTGCATCCTGCTGTCGTGAAACGGGAACTGCGCAACCGGCTCGCGCCGTGGCCATTACCCGTATGAGAACAGGTGAGATAAAACATGGACGCCGAAAACCGCGGCAAGGGGAACGAAGGGCCGGATGAAAAGCAACTCGCCCGCCTCTTGAAGAGCGTCAGACAATGGAATTCCTGGCGGAAAAGATATCCGAATCGAGAAATACTTCTAGAGAATGCCGTTCTCGAGGGCGCCAATCTCGAGAGGGCAAATCTCCAGGGGGCAAATCTCCGGGAGGCAAATCTCCAGGGGGCAAATCTCCGGGAGGCAAATCTCCAGGGGGCAAATCTCC
>CAYLTU010000009.1:0-22617 GCA_964386465.1 uncultured Rhodospirillaceae bacterium | reverse complement strand
GGGGCAAAACTCGAGGGCACCATTTTCGACGAGGAACGGGATCCCGAACCGCAAGGAACGCGCGCCGCCCCGGCAACGGAAGAGGTCCGGCCGGAGCTGTCGAAAGAGCGCGAGGCTTTAGAGGGACACATCGACGCGCTCCAAGAACGGATCGAAGGGCTAAAGAACGATATCGGCGCGTTGGAAAATCAAAGAGAGCGATATCAATCCGAACAGGACGACCTTCTGGGCAAGATTAGGGCGGGTCAAACCAGCGTCGAAGCTTATGGCGAAGCCGCCCGCGCTAGTGGCGATGAATTCACGTCGAAGCTCGATGGAGTCACGGCCGATCTGGAAGCGGGACAGGCCGCGTTGAAAAGCGTTCAAACCGGGTTGATCGAGGATCTTGAAAGCCGCAAGGAAGCGCTTGCGGGATAGCTTGAAGAAGACGTGAAAAATGCCCTCGAAGGCGTTCACGCGCAAGGTATTCTCGAAGATGCGGCGGCACTTTGGAAAGCGAAACGAAAAGACCACACCGTAATCTGTACCGCCTTGTTTTCGGTCTTCGTCGCCCTCGTGGCCGGCGCCATCTGGACAGGCGGCGTCTATGTCGAGGACATCCTGCTGTTCATCAAAGCCAGCAACGGCGCCGCGCCGCCTTCCCCGGCAAAACCGGGCGACACGCTCGGGCAATTCAGCCTCGTCGCGGTAACCTTGTCGCGGGTTCTGCTGATCAGCCTGCCGGTCGGCATGATCCTATGGATACTCCGCGCCGTCCTGCGCGTCGCGCTGCTGAACCTGTCGCTGCGGGAAGACGCGGCGCAACGCAGCGTGATGATACAGACCTACGTCAACCTCGTCAGCGCGGGCTCGGCCCAGGACGAAACCGACCGCGGGTTGATCCTGTCGGCGATATTCCGCCCCTTGCCCGACGATCACAACGCCGAAGTCGCCCCGCCGAACCTGGCGGACCTGATGAAATCAAAAGCATCGAAATAGGCGGCGCGGCGTGGGCCTGGGTCCCGGCTCTGCGGCGCTTAACGCCTTGGCCGGGATGACAGCTTGAACGGCGTCAGATCGACCCGCGTTCCTTCAGCGCGGCGACGTCCTTCTCCGACATGCCGAGCCAGTCGCCGAGCACCGCCTCGTTGTGCTCGCCCAACAGTGGGGCCGGGGCGACGGGGACGTTGCTGCCCGACATCTTGGCCGGCCAGCCCGCCATCTTGAAATCGCCGCGCGTCGGATGCTCGATGTGCTGGAAGATGCCGCGCTCCTCGAAGTCGGGATTGTCCTGCAGCTCCCGCGTGTCGTAGACGGCTCCGGTCGGTACGCCCGCACCGCCCAGCGCCGCCATCGCTTCCTGTTTGGTCAGCGCCGCCGCCCAGGGTTTCACGATGGCGTCGACCTCCTCGCGCCGTTCGGCCCGTTTTGTCGGCGAATCATAGCGCTCGTCGTCGATCAGATCCTCGCGGCCCATGACTTTGAGCAGCCGGTGCCAGTGCGAGCTGTTGGCGCGGGTCACATAGACATAGACGTAATCGTTGAGCCCGCCGGGCTTGCATTGGTACAGACCCATCGGCGCGTTACCGCCGGTAATCGTGCCGGCGCCGGAACGGTGTGCCGGCTTGCCGCTCGCCGCCATGGTCGAATAGGCGATGCGCGAATACTGCAGCATGGCGTCCTGCATCGCGAGCTGGATATGCTGGCCCTCGCCGGTCTCCTTGCGCTGGTACAAAGCGCCCAGGATGCTGATCGCGGCCAGCATGCCTGTGCCTGTGTCGCCGATGGTCGCGCCGGGCTTGAGCGGCATGCCGTCCGGCTCGCCGGTGATGCTCATGATGCCGCCCGAGGCTTGTGCGATCATGTCGAAACTGAGGAACTTCTCGTACGGGCTGTCGACGGCGAAGCCCTTGACTTGGGCGTAGATGATGCCCGGGTTGATCTCCTTGATCACGTCGTAGCCGAGGCCGAGCCGCTCGACCGTGCCCGGCGCGAAGTTCTCGATCATCACGTCCGCCTTGGCGGCCATCTTCTTGACCAGATCGAGCCCTTCCTCGGTCTTCAGGTTGGCCGTCACGCTCTTCTTGTTGGCGTTGAAGACGAGGAAATAATAGGCGTCCGTCTTGCCGTCCTCCGATGCCGCCAGCCGCCCGGGATCGCCGCGGCTGGGGTTCTCCACCTTGACCACGTCCGCGCCGAGCCAGGCCATCGCCTCGGTGCAGGAAGGTCCCGCTTCGAATTGGGTGAGATCGAGTACGCGCACGCCGCTTAGCGCCGCTCTGCCGTTTTCCGTCACTGCACTATCCTCCTTTGTCCCGCGCCGGTGCGCGGATTCGCGATTGCAAGTTAGCCAAAAGAATGTGTCGTCGGCGCGCCGTCGGCCAAAGCCTGTTTCGAAGCGCGCCCATGCGGCATAGTCTAGCGAACCCGATCCCGGAACCAAAATCGCGCCCATGACCAAACGCCTCCTCGTCGTCGCCCACGCGCCCTCGCCGAATACGGAAAGGCTGCGCGACGCCATCGCGGCCGGTGTGGCGGAGGCGGAAAGCGAGGACATCGAGCTTGCGGTCCAGTCGCCTTTCGAAACGGGGCCGGACGATGTATTGGCGGCGCAAGCGGTGATCCTCTTCACGACGGAAAACCTCGGCTATATGAGCGGTGCGCTGAAGGATTTCTTCGACCGCACCTATTACCAGGTGCTGGAGGAGAAACAGGGCCTCGCCTATCTGCTTGTCATTCGTGCCGGGCATGACGGGACGGGCACGCGGCGCGGTGTGGAGACGATCATCACCGGGCTGCGCTGGAAGGCGGTGCAGGAGCCGCTGATATGCCGCGGCGACTTCGACGAGGCCTTCGTCGGGCAGTGCGAGGAAGCTGGCATGCTGATGGCTGCCGGATTGGACGCCGGGATATTTTGACCTGGTTCAGGTTTCGGCGAGAATCGTATCGGCGATCTTCTCCGCGGTCATGATGGTGGGGAAGTTGGTGTTCGCCGACGGGACGACGGGGAATATTGAAGCGTCCACCACGCGCAATCCGTCGACTCCCCGTACGCGGCCTTGATTGTCCGTTACGGCCATCGGATCGTCCTCGGCGCCCATGCGGCAAGTGCACGAGGCATGCCAGACGCCGACGGCGGCGCGGCGAATGAAGGCTTCGGCCTCGTCTTCGTCGTTGCAAATGCCGTCCAGCGTGAAGTCTTCCATGATGAAGTTTTCGATCAGAAATCGGCGCAGGAATTCGGGACCGTCGAGCAACCCCGCCATGATGCCGGTGAGGACCTTGTTCTTGGTGTTGATCGCGCCGACCTGGCGCACCTTGTCGGAATAGGCGGCCGGGAACGGGTGGCTGGTGACCTGTTGCATGGACGGATCCGCGAACAGGGGGGCCAGGCGGCGGATTGCATCGGCGAGCCGTTCCAGATCGCGCCGGTCGGAAAGCAGGTTGAACTCGACTTCCGGTTCCTCCGCCCAATGGGAAGATTTTAGCCGGACCTCGCCCGTCTCCGAAAACGTCCTGTTGACGAAGATCACGAAGGCGGCGATCTGTTCGCCGACCTTGTGCCAGGAATTCTTCGACGTGCAGACGACGAACATGTCGCCCGCCGGCGCGCCGCCCATGCCCGAGGTATAGCGCATCCCGATATGCATATGCCGCCGCGACAACTCGTTGCGGACGCGAGCATGGGATTTGAGGAAGGCGGCGACCGCGACGGAGGGATGGTCCATCAAGCGCTGACCGACGCCATAGAGCGCGTGCCGGACGGGAATGCCGAGATCGCTCAACTGGCCGGCGGGTCCGATGCCGGCCCGCATCAGGTGCGCCGGCGAATGAATGGCGCCGGACGAGAGGATGATTTCCCGGCCGCGAAATTCCTGCGGCTTGCCATTCACCAACGCCTTGACGCCGACGCAGCGCAAGCCGTCGAACAGCAGCTCCGTGACCGAGGTATGGGTCGAGATGTGAAGGTTTGGCCGCTTGCGCACCTCGGCGTTCAGATATCCGATCGACGCGGAAACGCGCTGCTCGTCGGCGTTGGAGATGGTGACCGGGAAATAGCCGTCCTCGAAGAAGCCGTTCTGGTCGGGCAAATATTTGTGCCCCGCGCGGTCGAAGGCCTCGGCGAGCGCCTTGGAATGGCCGGACCAGTGGTCCCTCGGGACCCGGCGGACGGGAATCGGGCCCTCCTGACCATGCCACTCGTCGTCGATATCCAGATCGGTCTCCAGTTTTCTGAAGTAGGGCAGCACGCTGTCCCAGTTCCAGCCGGCCGCGCCGCGCGCCTCCCAGTCGTTATAGTCGGTCGGCGCGCCGCGATTGGCCATTTGGCCGTTGATCGAGGAGCCGCCGCCGAGGATACGGGCCTGTTCGTATTTGCGCAGCGGCGGTTTCGGCGCGTCGCGGTCGTTGTGCGGGACGACTTCCGTCGTGACCTTCAGATCGGACCAGATGAAGCGGTCGTTCAAGTAAGCGGTTCCGGAATAGGAATCCAATACCTCCGGCGGCACTTTGCCGGGCGCCGTGTCTTCGCCCGCCTCGCAGACGAGCACCTGGTTGCGCTCGCGGGCAGTCAGGCGGTTGGCCAGCGTGCAGCCGGCGGAGCCGCCGCCGACGATGATGTAATCGAATTCCATAACGGTCTCCCTGCGGCGTGAATTTTGCGGCAAGATGCCTCTTGCGCGGCATGGACGCAATCTGCCTTGCAGCCCGAAACCTAGCGGATGTCATCCTTGATGACGATCGCGCCTTGGTGCAGGGCGGCGACGTCCATCGCGGTCAAGCGGCCTGGGCTTTGTCCAGTAAGGTGAGCCGCCACATCTCGCGCTTGTAGCGGCCGTAGTCGGTGGCCGCATGTATCGTACAGCGGTTGTCCCAGGCTACGATGTCTCCCGGCCGCCAGGACCACTTCACCGTGAAGTCCGGCCCCGTGACGTAGGGCAACAGGGCGTGCAGGATAACGCGTTCAATCTTAAGACCGAATTCGCCGCTCAGTGAGTTGGTCCTGTGTCGCGTGTGTTTCGCTCTCCCCATAAAAAAACCAATTGCCGGGACCTTAAACCCTATCCGCCCCAAACAGCGCGATAGACGCGCAGGAAGTTCAGTCCCCAGATCTTGCGAATTTCGTCCTCGGAAAATCCACGCGCTAACAGGCGTTCGGTCAGCGCTTGCAGTGTTCTGGGCGTTTCGATTCCCGCCGGGAACTTGTAGGGCGGCGGCGGGTATTCTTCGGCGCGCCATTGCCCCGTCTCGAGTCGGTTCCGATAGCGCGCCGTAGCGGCATCGTCGTCCTCGATCGGATGCTGGCCCTCGTAATAGTCGATGCCGATACCAGTATGGTCGATACCGACAAGATCGGCCTTGTAGGCGATGTCGTCGATGAATTGGTCCAGGGTCGGCTGCCCGTCCCAGGTGAGAAAGGCGGGGAAGCCGACGGTGCCGACCACGCCGCCGCTTGCCGCGATCGCCCTGATCAATTCATCGGAAACGTTGCGGCCGTTGTCCTGCACGGCGCGGGCGTTGGCGTGAGAAATGATGACCGGCGCGTTCGAGACCTCAACCGCCTCCATGCTGGTGCGGTGGCCGGTATGCGAGCAGTCGACCAGCATGCCGAGCGTGTTCAATCTATCGATCAGCCGGACGCCGAAATGGCTCAATCCGGCGTCGGTCCGCTCCGATGCACCATCCCCGACCAGATTCTTTGTGTTGTAGCAGAGCTGCACGATACGCAGTCCGGCTTCGTAGTAGCTGTCGACCAGATCGATCTCGTCCTCGATCAGCGCCGTGCCCTGGCAGTGCAGGATGAGGCCGAGCTTGCCGTCCGCCTTGGCGCGTTCGATATCCGCCGCCCGGCGCACGATGAGGGTGTCGTCGCGATCCCGCACGTAGCGGTGCCAGCCGCCGATCTGCGCAAAGCCGGTCCGCGCGCTGCCCGACGCGCCGGTGATCGTCGGTGCGATCGCGGTCGCTCCGCCTTCGCGGTACCAGTCGACATATTTATGGATGCGGGCCAGCGGGCAGGTGGCGTCGATGACGATCGCGTCCCGATGCAGTTTGGCGGCATTCATAGAAACAGTTCCTTCGCAGTCTCGCGCAGTTCGACCTTGCGGATCTTGCCCGACGCGGTCATCGGCCAGTCTTCCACGAAATGGACTCGCCGCGGGATCTTGAAGCTCGCCACCTTGCCGCGGCAATAGGCGATGATGTCATCTCCGGTGACGTCCGCGCCCGGTGCCTTCTGGACGAACGCGACCGGCACTTCGGCGAGCTGCGGGTCGGGCAGGCCGACGATGGCGACCTGATGGACCGCGGGGTGGTCGAGCAGCAGGCCTTCGGTCTCCATCGGGTCGACGTTCTCGCCGCCGACCTTCAGCATGTCCTTGTAGCGGCCGAGGAAGCGGATATAGCCGTCGTCGCGCCAGGACGCGGTGTCGCCGGTATGGAACCAGCCCTCCGCGTCGTAGCATTTCGCGGTCTCCTCCGGCTTCTTGTAGTAGCCTTGCATGATGCCGTAGCCCTTGATCAGGAGCTCCCCTGGCACACCCACGGGCTGGTTCTCACCGGTGTCCGGGTCGACGATCCGGACCGCGTGCCCTTCATTTGGAGTGCCGGAGCTTTCCGATCGTTGCGACAGATTATCGTCCATTTTTCCGAAGGTGACGCCGATGCCGACCTCGCTCATACCGAAGCCGGAAACCGTCCGCATGGTCGGGAAGGTTTTCGCCGCCCTATGGATAATCGGCACTGCGGCCTGCGTGCCCGCGGCGAACACGCCGGTGCGGAGACTCGACACGTCGCGGTTTTGACGCTCTTGCGCCTCCACCAATTCCTTCAGGTGGGATTCGAACCCATGCATGATCGTCACGCCTTCGCGCTCGGCGAGGCGAAGGCAGTCGTCTGCGTCGAATAGCGCCGTCACCACCTGTTTCGCACCCGTCATCATCGAAATCAGCGCGCCCTCGGAGAAGCCGAACAGATGGAACAGCGGCAGATAGTTGAGGATGACATCCTCTTCCGTGATCCGCATTTGACGGCACCGGACTTCGGTCAACCGGATAATGTTGTGGGTGTGAATAACCCCTTTGGGAAATCCGGTCGTGCCCGAAGTGTACATGATGAAGACCGGATCGCCCGGGTCCACCGCGGCGGCGCGGGCGGCCAGTGCGGCGTCGCCAATCGCCTCTGCTCCGCTCAGGATATCCGACCACGCCATCGTGCCCTGGTAGCGATCTTCGGAAAGGATGATGACGCCGCGCATTTCCGGCCGTCTTGGGTCGTCGATGCGGCTGCCCGCGGCGGGCAGATTGACGACCTCGCGCGCCATTTCCAGGTAGTCGATCGGGCCGGACCTATCATGGGTGACCAGATAGGCGCAGTCCGATTGGGTCAGGACGTATTCCAGATCGTGGGTGCGGAACCGCGTGTTGATCGGGACGAGCACCGCGCCGATCTTGGCGATGGCGAACATCAGATCCATCCACTCCGGCTGGTTCAGCAGCCATAGCCCGACCTTGTCGCCGGGCTCGACGCCGATCGCCATCAACCCCTTGGCCGCCCGGTCGACCCGCGCCGACAATTCGGCGAAGCCGAGCCGCTGCTCCTCGAAAACCAACCCCTCGCGGTCGCCGAAGCGGGCCGCCATCTCCGCCGGCAATTGGCCGAAGGTTTTCTTGGTATAGGGTTCCGGCATGGGTCACACCCTTTCCAACACGCGAAGGACGAAAGTCTATCGAGCGGGGGGTGGGATAACAATTCGGAGGTACGAAATGCGACAGCTTCTGAAAACCGTGCTCCTTGTCGTCGCTACCGTATGTCCGGCTTCTACCGGCCTGGCCGCGATCCGCGCCGACTCGCTGGACTGACGAAAGAGGCCCGCCGTGCAGAGCGCGGCGGACCAGTTGGGAGGGGTTAGTGTTACCGGTAGCGGGGCGCCACGTTGGCGGCCAGGACAGCTTCGATCAGGCTGTGGATCAGGCGTTCGCGCGGGTCGATACGCGGGGCTTGCTCGACCTTCACGACCTTGTAGACGACCTTTGCAGGCTTCTTGTGGCCGTGATGATCATGCTTGTGTTTCCAGGCATGCCGGATCCGGCGGTGCTTGCGGCTGTGGGTGCGGTCGTGGTGGCGATGGTCTTCGTAATGGTGGCGGCGCTTGTCGGCCTTGTGCAGCCGGCGGTGGGTCTTTGCCCGATATTCCTGTTTCTCGACCCAGCGCTCATAGCGGCCGCCGTGATCGTCATAATCCGCCTTGGCGGCGGTGATGAACGGCGCCGACAACAGGGCGACGGCGAAGGCGCCAAACGCGAAAGTCCGTGTGAGTTTCGACTTCGTCAACATCGTAATCTCCTATCCGGGTTGCCCGCACTGTTCGAATGCGATTGTGCATAAATATATACATGCAATTATAATGTCAATAATAAAAATAAAAAAGTATGTAAAAAATATCTTACCGGCGGACTGACAAATTGGGGCGGGCGCTTGATGGCACTGGAGTGGTTCCCTATGGTCGGCGGGCAAATTCCATAGAAGAACTGGAAACGACGCATGAGTATCAACGGGAAAGCGTATATCGCGGGGACCTACGAACATCCGACCCGCAAGGCGACCGACCTGTCGGTGGCCCAACTGCACGGCGAGGTCGCCGCAGGCGCGATCGCCGATGCGGGCATCAGCAAGGACGATATCGACGGCTATTTCTGCGCGGGCGACGCGCCGGGCCTGGGCCCGCTGTCGATGGTCGAATATATGGGGCTGAGAAACCTTCGGCACTTGGACGCGACCGACGTAGGCGGTTCGTCTTACGTGCTTCATATCGGGCACGCGGCGGCGGCGATCGCCATGGGTAAGTGTAATATTGCCCTGGTGACGCTGGCGGGGAGGCCGCGCTCGGAAGGCATGGCGACGGGAACCCAACCGCGAAATTACGGCGCGGCGCCGGACGTGCCTTTCGAGTTCATCTACGGCCCGACCGTGGTCAACATGTACGGCATGGCCGCGCACCGGCACATGCACGAATACGGCACGACCAGCGAACAGCTTGCCTGGATTAAGGTCGCCGCGTCGCACCACGCGCAGCACAACCCGCATGCGATGTTACGCAATGTGGTGACGGTCGAGGATGTCGTCAGCTCGCCGATGATTTCCGATCCGTTGCACCGACTCGATTGCTGCGTCATCTCCGACGGCGGCGGCGCGTTCATCGTCGTCAGTCCGGAAGTGGCAAAGAGCCTCGATCGCGACTGCGTCAAGGTGTTGGGTCATGGCGAGGCGCCGAAACACCTCGATTCGGGTAATGTCGATCTGACCTTTACCGGCGCGCGCTGGTCCGGCCCGATCGCGTTCGATGAGGCCGGTGTGACGCCGGGCGATATCGATTACGCGTCGATCTATGACAGCTTCACCATCACGGTGCTGGAAACCTTGGAGGATCTCGGCTTCTGCGAGGTCGGCCAGGGCGGCAAGTTCGTCTCCGACGGCAACCTTATCGCCGGCGAGGGCAAGCTGCCCTTCAACACCGACGGCGGCGGGCTGTGCAGCAATCACCCGATCAACCGCGGCGGCCTGACCAAGGTCCTGGAAGCCGTCCGCCAGTTGCGCGACGAGGCGCATCCGGAGGTCCAGGTCAAGGATTGCCAGGTCGCGCTGGCCCACGGCACGGGCGGATCGCTCGGCACCCGCATGGGCAGTTCAACCGTTATCATGGGGAGGGCCGACGCATGAGCCAACGCACCATTCCATCGCCGCCGATGAGCGTCGAGAACGAGGCCTACTGGGCGGCCGCGAACGAAGGCAAGCTGATGGTCTCGCGCTGCAAGGACACCGGACAGTTCTTCTGGTATCCGCGCAATCTCAGTCCCTTCACGCTCAGCAACAATGTCGAGATGGTGGAGGCGTCCGGCAAGGGCACGATCTACACTTACTCGGTCATGCGCCGGGCCGATCCGCAATACGCGATCGCCTATGTGACGCTCGAAGAGGGCGTGACGATGATGACCAACATCGTCGATTGCGATTTTGATTCGCTGGCCATCGGCCAGGCGGTCGAGCTCGCCTTCTACGAGACCGAGAACGGGCAGAACGTGCCCGTGTTCAAGCCGGCGGGATAGCACGGCAATGAACCAAGGGTGGCGGCTGGCAGTCGCGATTGCGCTTCTTCTGGCCGCCGCCCTTTCTTCTGCACAGGCACAGGACCCGCAGCCGGAAACGGGTACCGGCTGGCAGGACAAATCATCCGTTACCGGCGGCCGCTTCATGGTCGCCGCGGCGAACCCGCACGCGGCACGCGCCGGCTACGATGTGTTGAAGCGCGGCGGTACGGCGGCCGACGCGGCGGTTGCCGTACAACTCGTGCTCAATTTGGTGGAGCCGCAATCGTCGGGCATCGGCGGTGGCGCCTTCCTGCTTTACTGGGACGCGGCGGCGAAAGTGCTGCACACGATCGACGGCCGCGAAACCGCGCCGGCCGGCGCGACGCCGGAACGGTTTCTGGAGCCCGATGGCAGACCGATGAAATTCTCCAAGGCGCTGATCGGCGGCCAGTCGGTCGGCGTGCCCGGCACCTTGCGGTTGCTTGAGGCGATGCACAAACGGTTCGGCAAAGCCGGCTGGGCGGAATTGTTCGAGCCGGCGATCACATTGTCGGAAAAGGGGTTTCCGATATCGCCGCGGCTCGCCAAATCGATCGTGCGGGCGAAGGCGCGGGGCCTCGACCGGTTTCCAGCCGCAAGCGCCTATTTCTTCGGTCCGGACGGCGCGCCGCTCCCGGCGGGCCATCTGCTGAAGAATCCCGAATTTGCCACGACACTGCGGCAAGTTGCGACGCAGGGCGCACGCGCTTTCTACTCGGGCGATATCGCGCGCGACATTGTCGCTGCGGTGGAAGAGACCTCGCTTGTCGCAAACAACATCACGCTTAAGGACCTTGCCGGCTACAAGGCAAAATCCCGGCCGCCGGTCTGCGTAACCTATCGTTCCTATAAGGTTTGCGGGATGGGGCCGCCGACATCGGGCGGCCTGACGGTCGGGCAGGTCCTCGGCATGCTGGGCCGGCATGATCTCAAGAGCATCGGCTGGAATGCGGATCTCGTGCATCTTTACGCCGAGGCGGCGAAACTCGCCTATGCCGACCGGGCGCTGTATATGGCCGATTCCGACTTCGTGGACGTTCCGGAAGCGGGTCTCGTCGATCCTTCGTATCTGCGAAGTCGGGCGCGGTTGATCGACCCTAACAGGTCGTCGGGCAAGGCAAAGGCCGGGGAGCCGCCGGCGAAGAGGGCGATGGACTGGGCGCCGGGCGACGGGAGGAACCGCGCGGGCACGAGCCATTTCGTCATCCGAGACGCCTACGGCAACGCACTGTCGATGACGACGACCATCGAATCCGGGTTCGGCAGCCGGGTGATGGTGCGCGGCTTCCTGCTCAACAACGAGCTGACCGATTTCAGCCGCCGCCCCGAAAAGGACGGCCGCCCCGTCGCCAACCGGGTCGAAGGCGGCAAACGGCCACGCAGCTCGATGGCGCCGACCATCGTATTCAAGGACGGCGCGCCCTACCTGCTGATCGGGTCGCCCGGCGGCAGCCGTATCATCAACTATGTCGCCAAATCGCTGATCGCCATCCTGGATTGGGACATGGACCCGCAGGATGCGCTGGAAACGGGTCATTTCGCGCACCGCAACGGCAAGACGCTGGATGTCGAAAGCGGCACCGGTGCGGCGGCGATGGCCGACGCGTTAAAAGCGAAGGGTCACGCGGTGAAAGTCCGCGACTTGAATAGCGGTCTGCATGCCATCCTGATCAGGGATGGCAAATTGATCGGCTCGGCCGATCCCCGCCGCGAGGGACGTGCTTTGGGCGATTGACCGTCGAAGGCCGAAACGCGATGGAATTCATAAAAGATTTACCAAACTCTCGTTAAATCGGCCGATTGAACCGAGACCCCCGATCCCCGGCAGGCGGGAATCAGGAAGAATATCGATGGCCGAGTCGAAAATGCCGGACGAACTGGCGGAATTGCGCCGCGAAAATCAAAATCTCAAACGGCAATTGGCCGAGCGAGAGCGCCAACTTCAAGAGCGCAAACAGCTCATCGAGGCGATCGAAGCGCTTCCCGATGGGCTGGCGCTGTTCGACCCCGACGAACGGCTAATCTTATGCAATGCCAATTACCGGAATCTTCATCCCGTCATATCGGACGTCATGGTTCCGGGCGCCAGCATCGAAGATATCTTGCAGGCCGCCGCCGACCGCGGTCAACAACGGATACCGGATGGGGGAGCCGAGGAATGGAAGGCTGGACGCCTCGCGGCGTTTCGAAATCCGGGTGATCCGATAGAGCAACAATTCTCGGACGGCAGCTGGCGGCGAGTCTACGAGCGGAAAACGGCAGACGGCTACACAGCCGCCGTCCGGATCGACATTACGGAATTGAAGGCTCGGGAACACGCACTCGGTCGAATCGAACAGCGGTTGCGGGATTACCTAGATGCTTCGTCGGATTGGATTTGGGAAATGGATTCCCATTGCCGGTTCTCATACCTCTCTGGCGAATTCGAGAAACATACCGGCGTGCCGCCGGATGCATTGATTGGAAAAACGCCGGAGGAGACAGGGCTCCCCAACGTCGATCCCGAGCGATGGGACAATCATTTGTCCGATCTCGAAGCGCGGAGGGCCTTTCGAGATTTCCGGTATTCGCGGACGTTGCCGAGAGGTGATCGGGTTCAACTTTCCATAAGCGGAAAAGCTTTTTTCGATTCGGACGGTAGGTTCCTCGGTTACCGGGGGATCGGCCGAAACGTTACCGAACAAGTGTCCGCTGAAATCCGGGCCAGTCACGCCGAGGCCCTGCTCGAGAACGCGGTCGAGCGTTTGTCGGAGACTTTCGCGCTTTGGGGGCCGGACGACCGCCTCGTCCTCAGCAACAGGATGTTCCGTGCCTTCAACGCAACCGTAATCGACTACACCAGACCGGGTACCGCGCTCGAGGACTTTTATCGCGCCGGCGCCGAGAAGGGCCTCTTTCCCGAGGCTGAGGGACGCGAGGAAGCCTGGCTGGCGGACCGCCTGCACAGCGTGCGAAATTCCGGCAAACCGTTCGAGGTTCAGCGCCAGGATGGCCGGTGGTTGCAGGTGAACGACCAGAAGCTGCCGGATGGCAGCCTTGTCACCATCGGAACCGACATCACCGAGCAAAAGCGGTCGGAGGCGGCGCTGCGGGCGGCCCATGACGACCTGGAAAACCGTGTCGAAGAGCGCACCGGCGAACTCAACCGTGCGAATACCGAGCTGCGGCAGGAAATTGCGGAGCGCGAAGAAGCGCAACGCGATCTGCGTGCAAACCGCGCGTTGCTCCTGGCAATGATCGACAACAATCCGGAACAGGTCGGGCTGCGAGATTTGGATGGTCGATACATTTTCGTGAACAAGCACTTCTTGGATTGGAACGGTTTCGAAAAAGCCGATGTGATCGGCAGGTCGGCGCGCGATTTGTGGCCGGCCGATATGGCTGTCGAGTTCGAAAGGCGCGATGCCGCGGTCGTTGAAAAGGGGCGGCCTATCGTGAGGGAAAGCGAGATCAATTATCCGGACGGTAGAACGAGAACGATGCGATCGGTCCGGTTTCCGGTCTTCATCGATGATGGGACGATTATCGGTGTCGGGTTCATCAATACGGATATCACAGAGCAGGTCCGTGCGCAGCGGGAACTCGTCGACAAAACAGCCTTGCTGCAGTCGGTCTTGGACGCGATCCCTGCGAGCATCGCATTGCGCGATATGGATTGCCGCTACATTTTTGCGAACAAATATTTGGCGGATACGTTGGATCGACCGGCAGACGATTTCGTCGGGAGGACGGCTGAAGAATTGATCGGCGGCAGGCTCAGCAAGACAGCCGACGCATTGGTACGTGACGTTATCGAGACCGGCCAACCGAAACTGAATTACGACTTCTACACTGAATTGGTCCCCGACAAATTCGGACTGGCGAGTATCGTCCCGCTTCGCGACGGCCAAGATGAAATCGTCGGCGCCGTGGGCGTGAGTATCGATATTACGGAACGTAAAACGTTGGAAGAGCAGCTTCGTCAAGCGCAGAAATTGGAAGCAATCGGCCAGTTGACCGGCGGCGTATCGCACGACTTCAATAATCTTCTAGGAGTCATAATCGGGAACCTCGAAATACTCGAAGACCTACTGCCCGCCGATGCGTCAGGTAACGGCAAGGAACTGCGTGCGCTCGTTCGAGCCGCGATGTCGGCGTCGGAAAAAGGGGCGAAATTGAACAAGCAGCTGCTGGCGTTCTCTCGCCGGCAAATGCTGGCGCCGAAAACAATCGACCTGAACGGACAGATATCGGGAATGGTCGACATGTTGCGACGAACGCTCGGCGAGACGATCGACGTCGAGGTTGTCTCAAAGGCTGCGCTAAGCCCGTGCGATGCGGACCCGGCGCAAGTGGAGGCCGCTCTGCTCAATTTGGCGATCAACGCGCGCGATGCCATGCCGGGCGGGGGAAAGCTCACGATCGAATTGTCGAACCAGGAACTGGACGAGCGCGATGTCGCCAACTTGGAAGACGTCGCGCCTGGATCCTATGTCCTGATGTCAGTACAGGACACCGGTCTCGGGATTGCGAGCGACGCGCTTGAACATGTCTTCGAACCGTTTTTTACCACCAAGGGAGTAGGCGAAGGTTCCGGACTCGGGCTCAGCATGGTCTTCGGCTTTGCCAAGCAGTCCGGCGGACATGTCGCGATCGAAAGTCGGGAGAGTGAGGGCACGACGGTCAAACTGTACTTGCCGCGCGCGGCGGGCGAGGTATCGCAAACAGAAGACGAAGATCGCGTCGTACTCCGCGCGCAAGGGGAAAAAGTTCTCGTCGTCGAGGATGATAGGGACATTAGGGCGCTCTCGATGGTTTTGCTGAAGGATCTCGGCTACAAGGTGGTCGAAGCGAGCGACGGCGCGTCGGCGCTTTCGATCCTGGAGGACGTGGCACAAATCGATGTATTGCTCACCGACGTCGTCCTGCCCGGCGGCATGGATGGCCGCGCGATTGCCGACAGCGCCAAAGTTCGGAATCCCGATATCAAGATACTGTTCATGTCCGGCTATCCCAGGGACGCGATCAAGAGCCGGGGACAGCTCGACGGTGACGTCCTGCTTCTTGAAAAACCCTTCCGCAAGGCCCTGCTCGCCCGTAGATTGCGCGAAGCAATCGATAGATAGCCTGGACGGCAATGCCGTCCCGAATTCGGGGAGATCAGTATGGGCGGCACACGGGACGGCGCCATCGCGCGCATCGAGACGGAATACGACAGTGGCGATTTCATCGCCATGCTGGCCGAGCGCGTTGCGATCCCGACGGAGAGTCAGGAACCGGAACGGCTGCCGGACCTGCACCGCTATCTGCGCGATAATATCGGCGTCTATCTGAAGCCGCTCGGCTACGACTGCGAGATCTTCGACAATTCGGTCGCAGGCGGCGGCCCGTTCCTGGTCGCCTCGCGCATCGAGGATTCGGCGCGACCGACATTGCTGGCCTATGGGCATGGCGACGTGGTGCGCGGCATCCCGGAGCAGTGGCGCGACGGGCTCGATCCCTGGGTATTGAAACGGGAAGGCGACCGCTATTACGGCCGCGGCACGGCCGACAACAAGGTGCAGCACTCGATCGTCCTGGCGGCGCTCGCGGCGGTGCTGGCGGAACGCGGCAGTCACGGCTTCAACACGAAGATCCTGCTGGAAACCAGCGAGGAGATCGGATCGCCCGGGCTGGAGGAATTCTGTTCGTCGCACAAGGATCTGCTGGCGGCGGACGTCCTGATGGCCTCCGATGGACCGCGCATGAATCCGGCCCGGCCCGATATCAAGCTTGGCAACCGCGGCATGCTGGCCTTCGATCTGGAGATCGATTTGCGCGTCGGCAGCCGCCACTCGGGCCACTGGGGCGGCGTGCTCGAGGATCCCGGTGTAACCCTGGCCCACGCGCTCGCCTGCATCGTCACGAAGAAAGGGCAAATACTGGTACCGGGCTGGACGCCGGAGGAAATTCCGCCGGCGATCCGCGAGACGCTCAAAGACTGCAGGGTCGATCCGGGCAACGATTTCCCGGAGATCGATCCCGACTGGGGCGAACCGGGTCTGAGCCGCGAGGAGAAGATGTTCGCCTGGACCAGTTTCATCGTGCTCGCCTTCATCACCGGGCGGCCGGAAAATCCCGTAAACGGCGTGCAGCCGGACGCCCGCGCCCGCTGTCAGCTCCGATTTTCCGCCGATGTCGATCCGACGAATTTTGTTTCAGCGCTGCGCGCCCATCTCGACGAACAGGGGTTTCCTCAGGTCCGGATCAAGGAACTGCCGGACGGCTTTTTTCCAGCCTCGCGCAGCGACCCGCAGAGTCCTTGGATACCGTTCGCGGTCGATTCGATTACCAGGACCCAGGAGCGCCCGATCGTGGTGCCGAACTCCGCCGGTGGGCTGCCAAGCGATATCTTCGCGCGCAATCTCGGCGTTCCGACCTTGTGGATTCCCCATTCCTATACCGGCAGCTGCCAGCACGGCCCGAACGAGCACATCCTGCACCAAATCACCCGCGAGGGGTTGCGGATCATGACCGGGCTGTATTGGGATTTGGGCGAAACGGAAGGATTGTCGGGAAGCTGATCCCCGGTCGGTGAGGAACAACGGTTTCCAATGCCGGATCGACAACGCCTGATAGAGCGTTAGCTGATCAATTCCGCGATGTAGCCGGGCAAGGCGAAGGCTGCCTGATGGACGGCCGGCGTGTAATAGCGTGTCTCCAGGGCGGCGGCCGCATAGCGGCGCTCGAGTTCGGTCAGTGGGAGGCCTCGCAAATTTCCGTCGTCGGTTCCCCAACCGAACGCCATGCAACCGCCGACGTAGCCTGGCACCGGCGCGGTGTAGCAGCTTGTATCGGCGAACAGCGTCCTGAATATGGCGCTTGTCGCCCGCAACTCATCGCCTTGCAGGAACGGTACGCCGTTCTGGGTCACCAGCAGGCCGCCAGGCGCGAGGACGCGCCTGCAGGCCGTGTAGAACCGTTCGGTGAACAGAACTTCGCCGGGGCCGACGGGGTCGGTCGAGTCGACGATCACCACGTCGTAACGCCGGTCGGTTGTCTCCACGTGGTCGACGCCGTCGGCGATCACGATGCCGGTGCGCGAGTCCTCGAAAGCGTCGCCGCAGATCGCCCGCAGATACCGTTTGCTCAAATCGATCACGCCGGAATCGATCTCGACAAGGGTCGCGCCGTGCACCGAGTCGTGTTTCAGCACCTCTTCCAGCAGGCCGCCATCGCCGCCGCCGATAATCAGGACCTCGCGGGCGCGCCCATGCGCCAGCAGCGGCAGGTGCGCCAGCATCTCGTGATAGATGAATTCGTCGCGTTCGGTCGTCTGGATGACGCCGTTCAGTGCGAGAACGCGGCCGAATTCCGGATTCTCGAACAGGATCAGTTGCTGATGGTCGCTCTTGCCTTCGTAGAGCATCTTGTCGATGCGTAACCGCATGTGCAGGCCGGAATGCAGGGTTTCCTCGAACCAGCCCGCCGTCACAGCCGGCCCCGGCGATGCTCGCCGATCTCGATCCGCTTCGGTTGGAAGGCCTCGCGCAGGGTCTCGGCGGCACGGTGCGGTTCGGTGTCGCCGCACATGAAGATGTCCACGGCCGCGTAGCCATGCTCGGGCCAGCTATGGATGCTGATATGCGATTCCGCCAGAACGGCGATGCCCGATATGCCGCCGTTTTCTGTGAAACGGTGCAAATGGATGTGCAGCAGGGTAGCACCCGCGGCATCGACGCAATCACGCAGGGTGGATTCGATGAACGCCTGGTCGTCGAGACGGACTGCCCCCCATAGATCGACGATCAGGTGCAAACCGGCGAAACGCTTGCCTTCGCGCTGAAAGAAATAGTCGTTGACGGCGACCGAAGCGCCGCCGTCGTCGGTATCCGGCGTCTCTCCGTAACGTATGGTCGAGTCTTCGGTCATGGTAGTCGGGTCACCGAAAAAGGGCGACCCGATATGGAACCTTCGACTGTTTTTTGCAAGGAAATTTTGTGCTCGCGATGGTGTCGGACCGGATGCGCGGGTGCGCGCGGTGAATGCATGCGCGCTTCGCGATTTGGCGGTATAATAAATCATAACGTTCGTGTCCGGATTGTCGGAGAGGAGTTGGCGTCATGTCACAAGGATTGCGCCTTAATGTCGGACGGTATTTTTCCGGCGTGGCGTTGATGATCGCGCTGGTGTCGCTTGCGCCGATTGCCGCGTCGGCGGCGCCGCAAGCGCTCGGTCTCGTCGCCACGCGGGACGCGATGCCGCTGCAATGCAATGGCGACACTTGCGTTGGGTTCCTGAGCTCGTTTTGCCTGGAGGAAGAACGCATGCCGCCGGAGGCCCGCAGGGCGTACAAGCCCGCGGCGAACAGCAAGATCACGCTGATCGTAGAAACCGAGGATGGCCGCGCGGTACACCTGCCGGGACAGGAATACCTCTCATTCAACGTCCGGCTCGATTTCACCTCGATCCTGACCAAGGTGCCGCTGTCGCGCCTCTCGGCGCTGTCTCCGGCTCGGGTCAGCGTCCATATCGGGCCGCTCGCGACGCTCATGCCGGCGCCTGTTCCGGGCGATACCGGTCTGCACACGCCTGATGAGGTCAAGCTGGTAACCGGACCGTATCGCAGGACCGGTAACCGATTCTTCGATGAGAGCGGCGAGACCGGCGAGACGGTGTCGATGATGACCCAGATGATCAACCGTTTGCCGCGGCTGGCGCGGGCGCCGAAGGAGGCGCGCGTCGGCAGTCTCGGCGATGTGTTGAACGGTGCGGACGGCCGAGCCTCGGGCGACGGTGCGCGTCAGCGGTTTCAGGCCATCGTCGAAGGCTGCGAAAACATGCTCACCACGACGAAACGCATCAACATGCGCGCTTGTCTGACCTACCGGCACGAGGTCATGCAGACGAAAGCGAACCGGCAGTTCTGGAGGGCGCTCGGCGGCGTCTAAAGCCGGATTTTTCGTGACGGGGGCAGAAACCCAACTGTTTGCCGGTCAGGCGCTCCTGGCCGAGGGCTGGGCGCGGGACGTGCTGTTCCGCTTCGCGGTCGACGGTACGATCGATTCCGCAACGCCCGATGCTTCGCCCGATGGCGCGCCGGTTGCCGGGGGACCGGTCCTGCCCGGCATGGTCGATGTCCATTCCCATGCCTTTCAGCGGGCGCTCGCGGGCCGTACGGAACGCGCCGGGCCGGGCGAGGATTCGTTCTGGACCTGGCGCGAGGCCATGTACGGGTTCGTCCGACGCCTTTCTCCGAATCAGGTCGAGGCCATCGCTACGCAGCTATACACCGAGCTGCTGAAACAAGGTTACACATCGGTTGGCGAGTTCCATTATCTGCATCACGCGCCCGACGGCGCGCCCTACGACAATGTCGCGGAGATGTCGGTTCGCGTTGTCGCCGCGGCGCGCGGTGCCGGGATCGCGATCACTCACCTTCCCGTACTGTACGGCTATGGCGGTTTTGGCGGTGCGCCGCTCGGCGAGGCGCAGCGCAGGTTCCAGAACACGCCGGACCGGTTGCTGCGGATCGTCGAGTCGCTCCGCGGCCGGTTCGGCGGCGATCGCGACGTGCGGATCGGTGCGGCGCCGCATTCTCTGCGCGCCGTGACGCCCGAGACTTTAGCGGAGACGGTCGCCTCGCTGCATGCCGACGACCCCGTCGCCCCGGTGCATATCCACGTGGCGGAACAGGAGAAGGAAGTCGCCGACTGCCTAGCCTGGAGCGGACAGCGTCCGATCGAATGGCTGTTCAACCATGCGCAACCCGATTCGCGATGGTGTTTGATTCACGCGACGCACGCGACCGATACCGAGCTTTCGCACATTGCCGGCAGTGGCGCAGTGGCCGGGCTTTGCCCGACGACGGAGGCCAATCTCGGTGATGGGATTTTCCCGCTACCGCCGTTCCTGGCCGCGGGCGGGGCGTACGCGGTCGGGTCCGACAGCAACAGCTCGGTGAGCCCCGTGGAGGAACTGCGCTGGCTCGAATACGGACAGCGGTTGCGCGACCGACGGCGCAACATTGTGGCTGATCCCGCGCGTCCGTCCGTCGGCGCGGCGCTGTGGACGGCCGCCGCCGCGGGCGGGGCGCAGGCGCTGGGCCGGTCGGCCGGCGTGTTGGCGGTAGGCAAGCGCGCCGATCTGATCGTGCTCGACGGCGGACAACTCGATCTCGACGGGCGGCAGGGCGACGATATCCTCGACGCGTTTATCTTTGCCGGAAACGATTGCCGCGTCCGTGACGTCATGGTCGGCGGCGTGTGGCAGGTGACCGATGGCCGTCATGCGGCCGAAGAAAACGCCGCGCGCGGGTACCGAAACGCACTTCGTGAATTGTTGTCCTCGCGCTGATCATTACAATCTCTCCTAGTCACACAGGGAGACCATCATGACAACCAGCGACAACTACAAGGCCGGGGAGAAGGTGCGGCGCGCCGTCCTGGGCGACAAGCGCGTCGACGAGACGATGAAGGACCCGGAGGATTTTGCGCGGCCGCTCATGGAGCTCACCACCGAGTTCGCGTGGGGCCAGATCTGGACGCGGGAGGGCATCGACCGGCGCACGCGCAGCTTCATGAATCTGGCCATGCTGTCGGCGCTGAACCGGCCGCACGAGATTGCGGTCCATATCCGGGGCGCGCTGAACAACGGCCTTACCCGTGAAGAGATCCAGGAAGTCTTCCTGCACGTCCTGGCCTATTGTGGGGCGCCGGCGGCGATCGACTCGACACGGATCGCCAAACAGGTTTTTGCCGAAATCGATGCGGAGTAGCGCGCCATGACCTATGAAACCCTCCTATTTGAGGTGAGCGGCGGGCTTGCCAAGATCACCCTGAACCGGCCCGGCGCGGCGAACAGCCTGAACGGCGCGATGGCGCACGACCTGATGATGGCCGCTATCCGCTGCGACGAAGACCCGGAAATCCGTGCCGTCCTGCTGACCGGTACCGGAAAAATGTTCTGTGCGGGAGGCGATCTGAAGACCTTTCATACCTTCGGCGAGGATATGGGCGCGCGGCTGAAGGAGATAACGCTTTATCTGCACGGTGCGACGTCGCGTTTTTCGCGTATGGATCCGCCGATGGTTGTCGCCGTCAACGGTATCGCCGCGGGCGCGGGCATGAGCATCGCGATCTCGGGCGACCTGGTGCTGGCCGCGCGATCGGCCATGTTCACAAGCGCCTATACCGCGGCAGGCCTGTCGCCGGACGGTAGCTCGACCTATTTCATGCCGCGTCTGATCGGATTGCGCCGCGCCCAGGAACTGATGCTGACCAACAGGCGGCTCAGTGCCGAGGAGGCGCTGGAATGGGGTCTGATCAACCGGGTCGTCGAGGACGAAAAACTGCCGGAAGAGGCTGAGGCGCTGGCGCGCAAACTTGCCGCTGGGGCAACAGGCGCCTATGGCGCTGTAAAGAAGATGTTGACCGAAACCTTCACCAATCCGCTTGAGACCCAGATGGAGATCGAGGCGCGAATGATTTCCGAACGGGCGACCTCGCCGGATGGACGGGAAGGTATCGACGCCTTCGTCAACAAACGTCCGCCCGAATTCAAAGGCGAGTAGGGAGTTCACGATCATGCTATCCGTCGACGAACATCCGAAGCAGACGATCCAGGTCAAGGGCCGGACCATGGCCTTTGTCGAAATGGGCGAAGGCGATCCCATCGTGTTTTTGCACGGCAATCCGACTTCGTCCTACTTGTGGCGCAATATCATGCCGCATGTTGCGGGAACGGCGCGCTGTATCGCGCCCGACCTGATCGGCATGGGGGATTCCGACAAGCTGCCGGACAGCGGGCCGGACCGCTATAGGTTCGTCGAGCATCGGGAATATCTCGACGGGTTCTTCGCGGCAATGGGCCTGACGGACAAAGTGACGCTCGTCGTGCACGATTGGGGGTCGGCGCTGGGGTTCGACTGGGCCCGGCGCAATCCCGACGCGGTGCGCGGCATCGCCTACATGGAGGCGCTTGTGCGGCCGATGACGTGGGACGAGTTCAGCCAGGAGGCGCGTCCCGTATTCGAAGGCTTCCGCTCGCCCGCCGGCGAGGCCATGGTCCTGGAGAAGAACATCTTCGTCGAACGCGTTCTGCCGGGGTCCGTTCTGCGCGGTTTGAGCGAAGCGGAAATGACCGTCTACCGGCGGCCCTACCCCGACGCCGGCGAGGGCCGGCGGCCGACCCTGACCTGGCCGCGGCAGATCCCGCTCGGCGGCGAACCGGCCGATGTGGTCGCCATCGCGGAGGATTACGCGGGTTGGCTGGCCGAGTCCGAGCTGCCAAAGCTTTTCGTGAACGCCGAGCCGGGCGCGATCCTGACCGGCGCGCAGCGGGAATTCTGCCGTGGCTGGAGGAACCAGACGGAAGTCACCGTCGCCGGCAGCCATTTCATTCAGGAGGATTCGCCGCACGAAATCGGCGCGGCTCTTGCCGAGTGGTACGCCGCATCAATATGATCACTCGCCTCATGAAGCCTGTATGGCCGCTATCTATTGTGGCCGGACAGTGTCTAATTCGGTAAAATGGTTGGAATTAACCTGCAGCGGAA
>CAYLTU010000008.1:0-46663 GCA_964386465.1 uncultured Rhodospirillaceae bacterium | reverse complement strand
TCCATGCCGCCGACGCACGACGCCATGCCGGCCCCCGTCATCTCGTAGAGCCAGCCCAGCTCGCGCTTGACCTGGAGCGCCAGCTCCCGCGTCGGCGCGACGACCAGGGCCAGCGGCGCCGGGGCGTTCGAAAAACGCGCCGCGCCCTGCAGCAAGGTCGGCGCCAGCGACAGCCCGAACGCCACGGTCTTGCCCGACCCGGTCTGCGCGGAGACCAGCAGGTCGGCGGTCTCGAACTCCGCCACCAGAACCGATTCCTGCACCGGGGTCAGGGCCTCGTAACCGCGCTTGCGCAACGCTTGATCGAGCGCCGGGACGACGCCTTCGAATGTGGTCATGCCAGTTCCAGAATCGGGGTTGGGGGCCATATGGCGGGCGCCCGGTTAAAACCAACGCGTCCCGCCGGGCGCTCCAATCTATGCAAGTTATATGCGTGCGCTATCCCGTAAAGCAGGGAACTGTCTTGCGCAAGCCGCTAACGGCCCTGATTTGGCGGTTTTGGTCGTTATCGGCGCATCCGCGCTTTGGTTCGACGCGCTCACGAGACGGCACCGAAAGCCCAGGCGTATCGAGTCTCTACCTACCGCGGGAGATAGCGGGATATTTTGGCGGAGCAAGGCTGGCGGGTCACGGCGCACCTGCGGCCGGGCGACGTTCTGGCGACCCAGGCCGGCACGGCGACGCTCGACGCCAAGACGGACACCAAACGGTTCGCCCGCGTGCACAACCTCAAGGTCGCGGATTATCACACCTACTACGCTTTCGCTGGCGATTCAGCCCTGTTGGTGCATAATTGCGGGGGTGTGGGTAAGCTCGTTGATCCTAAGGCACCGATCAGTAGGCAAGGAAGAAGTGAGATGTCAGGAAGCCAGGTAAAACGATTAAGAAAAAACATGAAGGCTAACGGGTTCGACCCGAAAAAACCTATCGAAGCTGCAGATGTGGATGGTAGGCTAATCATAATAGATGGACATCATCGTACTAAAGCAGCGATTGGCGCCGGTATAAAGAAAGTTTCTGTTAAGGTTAGAAAGGTAAATAGGGATCAAGGAAGACAGTTACTCCAGGAAGCTGTTGAGGCTCGACACAATTGATGAATAAATACAAGGTCGCATTTATCTTGCCTCAAGACACCAAGTGCAATCTTGGAGATGATGGGTGGGATTTCGAATCTGAAAAAAGAATAACAAGTGAGGTAGAGAAGATATTGGATGAAAATTTCCAAACCGTTGAAAGCAATTTGAACTCAAAAAGTTACGAAATTTCAGGTGTAAAAATCGACGTATTTCGAGATGAGAAAAATCAGATTGAAAGTGTATTTTTTCGTTACTATCAAGGAAATCCAGAATTACCGAGTTGTTTGATGTCAGTTGTTAACTCAAATCGCTTACAATTTTTCGTGCCTAAATAATTGTCACGAAGACTCGGGGTCGCCCATTAGGCCTCCATTGCAAGAGCAAACAGTAATTTTCTCCGCCAGCCTCATGGCGGCGGGTCGCTTCGTTCTTTTGGTCCCTTGGCACGGCGCCTGCAAACGTGGTCTTCATACGGTTTGGCGTCGTCGCGCACGGCGCGCACCAGTCACCCATCAGGATCAAGGCGCGCCCCTGGCGCGGGGTCGAAAGGGGTCAAGTCTTGAATTTTGAATTAGCCCGCCCAGCCGCGATGACCTTCCTGCGCGAGGCGTAGCAAACGCCGGCTTCAACGGTAGGCCAGATAAGCGCTATTCAAAGTTCAAGACTTGACCCCTTTCGCGCCCAGTTCACGCGGTCTAACCTTCCGGCTCCGCCGAGGCCTGAGCCTTGTCCGGATCTTCTTCGACAGGATTGCCGCCCAGATCCCGCATGATCTGCATGATTTCGGTATGGGCACGATCTAGAACGTCCCCATCCGGCCCGCGCAGGACGACGGATACCATAAACCCGACCTGCTGGCGCATTTGCGGATAGCTGCCAATATCGATATCACGGTACCGTGCCTGAACCAGCGCCAGACCTTCGGCGATGGTGCCTTCGCCAAGATCCACGGCGAGACCCCGCGCCAGCATGCGTTGCCCGCCGGTAATGTGCGGCTTTGCCTCCTGAAACATCATCTGCATGATGCGCGGCACCCCCGCCATGACAAAAACATTCTCGATACGATAGCCCGGTGCCGCGCTGATCTCTTGCTGCAGCAGAACCGAACCTTCCGGAAAGGTCGCCATCCGCAATCGCGCTTCATTCATTTCCTGGCCGCGTGCTTCAGTGCGGCGGGTCAGCAGCGCAGCCGTATCGGGATCGCGATACATGCCAACGCCAAACGCCTCGGCAACACTTTCCGACGTGATATCGTCATGGGTAGGACCGATGCCGCCGGTGGTGAAGACATAATCGAATTTGGCGCGGCATTCATTGAGCGTATCAACGATGGTCTTGCGGATGTCCGGAATCACTCGAACCTCGCGCATCTGCACACCAAGCTCGTTCAAACCCTTTGCAATATAAGCGAGGTTCTTGTCTTGCGTCCTGCCCGATAGAATTTCGTTGCCGATCAGGATCAGGCACGCGGTTACTGAATTTTCTTCTGACATAAAGCGTCCTTACTCCCTAAGGCTCTGTAAACACGGTCCGCAGGTTCAATTTCTCCAACGACCAGCCGCGCCGCCACGACAGCGCTCAAGGCGGCTACGGCCGCAGGAAGGTTCGCAAGAAGAATCGCATTCATCGATTCAAATATTTACCTTAATCTTGAGACAAGTTCTGAAATTTGAAAAGGCAGTTACGGCAAGAGGGCGTCAGGACGCTGATTTCGCATTGTGGCTATTAGCGCCGGTTCTGCCCAGTCCGAAAAACTTCCGTTCATCCCTCTGCAAACACGAAAGGGGTCATCACGAAAAGGGGTCAAGTCTTGAATTTTGAATTAGCCCACCAGCCGCGATGACCTTCCTGCGCGAGGCGTAGCAAACGCCGGCTTCAACGGTAGGCCAGATAAGCGCTATTCAAAGTTCAAGACTTGACCCCTTTCTCCACTCAGCCCTCGGGCGGCTTGCCGTGGGTCAGGCGGTGCAGAACGTCGTCGAGCTGTTCCAGGGTTTCGTAGGCGATGTCGAGGGTGCCGCCTTCGCCCTTCGTCTTGATCGACACGCGCAGCCCGAGCAGATGGGTCAGGTCGTTTTCCAGCGCGACGATGTTGGGGTCGCGCGCGACGGGCGCGGCCGGTTTGTCGGGCCCCGCGGTGCTTTTTTTCACCAGCTGTTCGGTCTGGCGGACGCTCAGGCCGCGGTCGACAACGAGCGCCGCCCACACCGACGGCGCCTCGGTGTTGATCAGCGCCCGGGCGTGGCCGGCCGACAGGGCGCCGTCATTCACCATTTGCTGCACGGTGTCCGGCAAGGTCAGCAGGCGCAGCAGGTTGGCGATATGGCTGCGGCTCTTGCCGATCGTCCGGGCCAGCGCTTCCTGCGTGTGATCGAATTCCTCCATCAGGCGCTGATAGCCCTCGGCCTCTTCGATTGCCGTCAGATCCTCGCGCTGGACGTTTTCGATGAGCGCGATCTCCAGCGCTTCGCTGTCGTCGAGCTCCTTGACGACGACCGGAACTTCGGTCAGCCCCGCCCGTTGCGCCGCGCGCCAGCGGCGCTCGCCGGCGACGATCTCGTACGCGTTGGCCTGTTCGGGATGACGCCGCACCAGGAGCGGCTGCAGGATGCCTTTCTGGCGGATGGAGTCGACCAGCGCCTCGATCGCCGCATCGTCGAAACGGCGGCGCGGTTGCGCCGCGCCGGGCTGCAGGAACTCGATCGGTACATTCTTCGACAGGCGCAGCCGGTCCAGCGAGGCGTAGTCTTCCGCCTCGTCGCCCAGCAAGGCCGATAGCCCGCGTCCCAAACCGCGCCTCTTGCTTTCGTCCGCCGGCGTCAAGCGACTGCCTTCCTTTCGCGCCGCAGGATCTCGCTCGCCAGGTGGATATAGGCCTGGCTACCGGCGCAGCGCCAATCGTACACGAGAACGGGCTTGCCGTGCGACGGCGCTTCCGAGACCCGGACATTGCGCGGAATGACCGTCCGGTAGACCTTGTCGCCGAAATGTTCGCGCACGTCCGCGGCCACCATGTCGGACAGATTGTTGCGGCGGTCGTACATGGTCAGCACCACGCCTTGGATTTCCAGGACGGGGTTGAAGGCCCGCTTGACCCGGTCGATCGTGCGCACCAGATGGCTCAGCCCTTCCAGCGCGTAATACTCGCATTGCAGGGGCACCAGGACTGCATCCGCCGCGCACAGCGCGTTCAAGGTCAGCAGGCCGAGCGCCGGCGGGCAATCGATCAGTACGTAATCGTAACGAAGACCGGTGCGGCGCACCGCGCCGGCGAGGCGGAATTCGCGCTCGTCGAGATCGATCAGTTCCAGCTCGGCGCCCGAAAGATCGACCGATGAGGGGACGACGGAGAGACCCGGGACGATCGTCGGCTGGATCGCGTCGTCGAGCGTGGCTTCGCCGAGCAGAAGATCGTAGGTCGTGCGGTGCCGCGCGGACCGTTCGATGCCCAGCCCCGTGCTCGCGTTCCCCTGCGGGTCGAGATCGATGATGAGGACCTTCTTGCGCGTCGCCGCCAGCGCCGTCGCCAGATTGACGGTCGTCGTCGTCTTGCCGACGCCGCCTTTCTGATTGGCGACCGCCAGGATGCGCGCGCGCGCCGGGACCTTGCCGACCGCGGCCGGACTTTCGTTCGTGTCGGTTTCAGCGAGCTGTGTCATGCGAGTCCACCTCCAAGCGAACGATAACACCGTTCGGATTGGTTATACTTGGATACGTATTCTCCCTAATATTCCACAATTTACGTATTTCCGTCAATTCCTCTTCTACACCGGCGCTTTTTAGAAACAGACATACGCTAGTCGGTGTAAGATGGGGTACTGCATATTTAAGAAGGATCGTAAGCGGTGCCAAGGCTCGTGCGGTTACGATATCCGCTTCGAGCGTCACGCTGGATTCAATCCGCATGTTATGGATCGTCACCTTGGTATCGGTGACCCGCGCCGCTTCGCGCAGGAACGCGCATTTTCGGGCGTTGGCCTCAATCAGATGGACATCCGGCACCCCCATGATCGCGAGGACCAGGCCCGGGAAGCCGGCGCCGCTGCCGAGATCGACCAAACGCCCACAATCCGCGGGCAATCGCGGATAAAGTTGTGCGGAATCCAGCATGTGCCGGCGCCATGGGTCGGCCAAGGTCGATTTGCCGACCAGATTGACCCGGTCGTTCCATTTGGCGAGCAGATCGCCGTATCGTTTCAGTCGATCGAGTGTTTCACGTGAAACATCGGCCGCCGCCGCGAACCCTGCCGCGTCGAGCGGCTCAGACACGGGCATCCGGCATGCCGCGCCTGACATAGCGCAGCAAGGCCACGGTCGCGGCCGGCGTGACGCCGGATATTCGCGCCGCGGCGCCGATCGTGCGCGGCCGCGCGTCTTGCAGTTTCTGGCGAATCTCGGTCGACAGGCTGCCGACGGCGCCATAGTCCAGATCATCCGGCAAAATCAATTGATCGTCGCGGCGGTAGGCCTCGATATCGGCGTCCTGCCGCGCCATGTACCCTTGGTACAACCCGTCGATCGCCAACTGTTCGGCAATTTCATGGCGCAGATCGGCAAGCGCCGGCCAGATCCGGGCGAGCCCCGCGATATCGACACCGGGGAAGGCGAGCAGGTCGATCGCGTCCCGAACGACGCCGTCTTGCTTGATCCTGAACCCCTCGCGGTTCAGCGCGGTCGGGCTGGCGCGCAGCGACCGCGCCAGGTCACGCGCCGCCCGCAGCGCCGTTTCCTTTTCGCGCCAGGCTTCCAGCCGCTCCCTGGAAAGGCAGCCGATCCGGGCGCCGATCGGGCCGAGCCGCTGGTCGGCGTTGTCCGCGCGCAGCCGGAGACGATACTCGGCCCGCGAGGTGAACATCCGGTACGGTTCGCTGACGCCCTTGGTCACCAGATCGTCGATCAGCACGCCGATATAGGCGTCAGCCCGGTCCAGGATCAGGGGCGCCCGTCCGGCCACCGTCAAACCCGCGTTGAGCCCAGCCATCAGGCCCTGCGCCGCAGCTTCCTCGTACCCCGTCGTCCCGTTGATCTGGCCGGCGAAGTACAGGCCTGGGATCATCCGCGTCCGCAGCGAGTGGTCGAGCGCCCGTGGATCGACGTAGTCGTACTCGATCGCGTAGCCCGGCCGGACCATGCGGGCATTTTCCAGCCCGGGAATGGTCCCGAGCAACGCCTGTTGCACATCGCGGGGCAGGGAGGTCGAAATCCCGTTCGGATAGACCGTGTCGTCGTCGAGCCCTTCCGGCTCGAGGTAGATCTGATGGCTCGATTTGTCGGCGAAGCGGACGATCTTGTCCTCGATCGACGGGCAATAGCGCGGCCCGGTGCTGCCGATCTGGCCGGTATAGATCGGCGCGCGATGCAGGTTGGCGCGGATCAAATCGTGGCCGGCGGCGCTGGTATGGGTCAGATGACAGGCGATCTGCGGCGTCGTAATCCGCTCGGTCATATAGGAGAAGGGCGCCGGTTCATCGTCGCCCGGCTGGATTTCGAGCCCGGACCAGTCGATGGTCCTGCCGTCCAGGCGCGGCGGCGTTCCCGTCTTGAGCCGCCCCAGCGGAAACCCGAACTGGCCCAGGGTGCGCGACAGCCCGTAGGAGGCCGCATCGCCGATCCGTCCGGCAGGAACCTTCTCCTCGCCGATATGGATCATGCCGCCGAGGAACGTCCCGGTCGTCAACACGACGGCCGCGGCCGACAACACCGCACCGTCGCCGGTGACGACACCGGCCGCACGGCCGGCATCGTCCAATTCGATATCCTCGACCGAAGCGGCCCGGATTTCGAGATTTTCCTGGGCGGCGAGGGCGGTCTGCATCGCCTCGCGATATAGACTTCGGTCCGCCTGCGCCCGCGGCCCCCGCACGGCCGGCCCCTTGCTGCGGTTCAGCACGCGGAACTGGATGCCGGCCCGATCGGCGACACGGGCCATGACGCCGTCCAGCGCGTCGATCTCGCGCACCAAATGGCCTTTGCCCAGGCCGCCGATGGCGGGATTGCAGGACATCTCGCCGATGGTCGAGAGCTTGTGGGTCACCAGCAGGGTCCGCGCGCCCAGGCGCGCCGCCGCCGCCGCCGCTTCGCAGCCCGCGTGCCCGCCGCCGACGACTATGACATCCCATCGCTTCATGGCGCGCACTGTAATGTCACCACTTTCGCAAGTAAAGCAGGCGGTTACCCGGGTATTTCACGCGAGATGTTTCACGTGAAACATCACTTTCCGATGCAGAAATCGCGGAAGATGACGTCGAGCAGATCCTCCACGTCGACGGCGCCGGTGATCCGTCCCAAGGCCCGCACCGCGAGGCGCAAATCCTCCGCCGCGAGCTCCGATTGCGAGGCGGACGCCGCCCGGGCGAGAGCGTCACGACAATCCCGCAACGCGCTGCGATGGCGCGTCCGCGTGATCGCCGGCGTGTCGCTCGGACCCATCCGCTCGCGCACCGCCTCGGTCAATGCCGATAGAAACGGGTCGATGCCCGCGCCGGTCTTCACCGACACCGCGTAGCGCGCCGCGCCACCGCCGGTCGCCGGCATATCGCCGTCGTTCAAATCGCTCTTGTTGAAAAGGACGATCGTATCGCTGTCGATCAATGCACGGGAAGCCGCGTCGGGCGATGCGGTCAGGTCGAACAGGACCAGTTTGAGATCGGCCTGCGCCGCCCGGTCGCGGGCCCGCCGCACGCCTTCGGCTTCGATCGCGTCGCCGCCGTCACGCAGCCCAGCCGTATCGGCCAGCGTGACCGGATACCCTTGCAGGTCGAGCCGCACCTCGACGACATCGCGGGTGGTGCCCGCTGTCGACGAGACGATCGCAGCATCGCGCCGCGACAACAGGTTCAAGAGGCTCGACTTTCCGACATTGGGCGCGCCGAGAATGGCGATATAGACGCCCTCCCGCAGCCGTTCGCCTCGCCTGTTGTCGTCAAGATGTTGTGTCAGCTCATCCTCAACACTCAATATGCCGCGTCGTACTTCCCTTTCGAGCGAGTCCGGTATCGGTTCGTCGACGAAATCGATCGCGGCCTCGAAATGCGCCAGCAACGCCAGCAGCCGGGTCCGCCAACCATCGTAGAGCCGTCCCAATTCGCCGTCCGCCTGGCGCAAGGCCTGGCGCCGTTGCGCCGCGGTCTCCGCATCGATCAGATCGATCAGCCCTTCGGCCGCCGTGAGGTCGATCTTGCCGGCCAGAAAAGCGCGGCGGGTGAATTCGCCGGGTTCGGCCAGCCGCAAACCGGGCTGCGCGGCAAGGCTATCCAGAACCGCCGCGACGACGGCGACGCCGCCGTGGATATGAAGCTCGGCGACATCCTCGCCCGTATAGCTGTAGGGAGCCGGGAACCACAGCACGATCCCGTCGTCGAGCGTCTCGTCGCTCTCGGGGTTCCTGAGCACGGCGCGCGCGGCGTGCCGCGGATCGGGCAGCACGGCGCCGGTAAGCCGTTCCAACGCCGCGCCGGCGCCGGGCCCGGAGATCCGGATGACGGCGAGACCGGCGCGCCCGGCGGCGCTGGAAAGGGCAAAAATCGTATCCGGCACCGGTTAACCGCCTCGAATCCCCCCGAACCTTTCCTATTTCCCGCCTTTTCCGCCGAACTGCGCCCAGAACGCCTTTTGCATCTGATCGAGCCCCTCCATGCCGGCGGGAAACCACGCTTTCAACATCGCATCCGGTTCCATGCCTTGCAAAGCTGCCGACATTTGCGCTTCGACCTGTTTCAAAAGTGATTCCTGAAGCGCGGAAACATCCGGCAATCCGAGGAATTTACGCGCTTCATCGGGCGTGCAGTCGATCTCGATGTTGATTTTCATGGCGCAAAACTCCGACTCCGGTTAAAGGGTCCGTTGACCCTGTCGCAAAGCGTCCAAGATTAATAGAGCAGATCGGCGTTCGTTGGTATCGCTTTGGCGATCCAACAACCGCGTGAATCTGCTCTTGAATTATAGTAGAAGGGCGGATTCCGCCGAAATCACCAAGCATCCTTCGCGAGTAGCCCGTCCATGACACGAAATCGCCTCGCCGACGAAACCAGTCCCTATCTCCTGCAGCACCAGGACAACCCGGTGCACTGGCAGCCCTGGGGCGACGAGGCCTTCGACGAAGCGCGGCAATCCGGCAAGCCGATCCTCCTCTCGGTCGGCTACGCGGCCTGCCACTGGTGCCACGTGATGGCGCATGAGAGTTTCGAGGATCCGGAGACCGCCTCGGTGATGAACGACCTCTTTATCAACATCAAGGTCGACCGCGAGGAGCGCCCGGATATCGACACCATCTACCAGGCCGCGCTGCAGATGCTGGGGGAACAGGGCGGCTGGCCGCTCACCATATTCCTCAACCACGAAGCGGAACCTTTTTGGGGCGGAACCTATTTTCCGCCGACGCCTCGTTACGGTCGACCCGGTTTTCCTCAATTGTTACAAGGTATTGCGGAAGTCTATCGGAGCGATCCAGAGCGTGTGGAAAACAATGCCGAAGCCTTGCGGAAGGGTCTCCAGAGCCTCAGCCAAGCCGAATCCGGCGGCGAGGTCTCGGTCGAAACAATGAACGCGGCGGCGGAGCGCCTGGTTCGGGAAGTCGATACGGTGCATGGCGGCGTGGGCGGCGCGCCGAAATTCCCGCAACCCTCCTTCTTCGACCAGCTCTGGCGCGCTTGGAAGCGGACGAAGCGGCCGCAATACCGCGATGCGGTCACGACGACCCTGAACCAGATGTGCCAGGGCGGCATCTACGACCATCTGCGAGGCGGTTTCGCGCGCTATTCCGTCGACGCGCGCTGGCTCGCGCCGCATTTCGAGAAGATGCTGTACGACAACGCGCAGCTGATCGAACTGCTGACCCTGGTCTGGCAGGACACGCGGGACACACTGTACGGCGAACGGATCGCCGAAACGATCGACTGGGTGCTGGGCGACATGACCGATCCGGAAGGTGGTTTCGCCAGCTCGTTCGACGCCGACAGCGAAGGTGAGGAGGGCAAGTTCTGCGTCTGGAGCGAGGCGGAGATCGACGCGGCGCTGGGCGACGACGCCGCTCTGTTCAAGGAAGTGTACGACGTTTCCCGGGACGGCAACTGGGAGGGCAAGAACATCCTGAACCGGCTGCATTCGGTCCGCCCCGGCCCGCCCGCCCGCGAAGCGGTCCTGGCGAAGTGCCGCGCCGTCCTGCTCGACATCCGCCGCGCGCGCGTTCAGCCGGGCAAGGACGACAAGATCCTGGCCGATTGGAACGGCATGATGATCACGGCCCTGGTCCAGGCCGGGCTCGCCTTCGAGGAACCGGATTGGATCGCGGCGGCGGCGCGCGCCTTCGCCTTCGTCCGCGATTCGATGAGCGTCGAGGGCCGGTTGCGGCACAGCTGGCGCGCGGGGAAACCGAACCACCCGGCGACGCTCGACGACTACGCCAATATGTGCCGCGCGGCGCTGGCGCTCTTCGAAGCGACCGGCGATGCGTCTTACCGCGACGCGGCGATCGGCTGGACCGATATCGTCGACAAATATTATCTCGACCAAGAAAAGGGCGGCTATTTCCTCGCCGCAGAAGACACCGCCAACCTCATCGCGCAAACCAAATCGGTGGTCGACAACGCGGTACCCGCCGGTAACGGCACGCTCGTTGGCGTTTTTACCCGTCTTTATTTCCTGACCGGCGATCTACGGCACCTCGAGCGTGCGCGGCGGATAATCTTCGCCTTCTCGGGAGAGCTTAAACGCAACATCTTCCCGTTGGGGACGCTGTTGAACGGCAACGACCTCATGTTGCACGCGCTGCAGATCGTGGTCATTGGGCAACGCGGCGAATCCGCGACAGAATCGCTGCTGCGCGCGGTCTACGACAACAGCCTGCCGAACCGGATCGTCACCGTCATCGCGCCCGACGAAACCCTGCCGGACGGCCATCCCGCCGCGGGCAAGGGCCAAATCGACGGCGCGCCGACAGCCTATGTCTGCGAAGGGCAAGTCTGTTCGCTGCCCTTGGGCGACCCGGAAGCCCTGCGCACCAACCTGGCGACACGGTAGGCGGCCATGGCCGTCCGCACGTTCGAAAGCCCCATTGGCCCGCTGCATGTCATAACGGATGCGGCCCACATCATTCGATACGGCTTCGGACCCGCCGACGCGCCGGACGACCCGTCGCCCCTAACCGAACGCACCGCGGCCTGGACCCGCGCCTATTTCGAGGGCGACGCCGACCCCTGCGACCTGCCGTTGACGCCGGCGGCCTCATCGTTCCAGGCCAAGGTCCGCGCCGCGATGCTGGCGATCCCGTTCGGACAAACCCGCACCTATGGCGAGATCGCGCAAGACATCGCCGGCAACCCGCGCGCCGTCGGCCAGGCCTGCGGCCGCAACCCCATACCGTTGATCGTGCCGTGCCATAGGGTCCTGGCGGCCGGCGGCGGATTAGGCGGCTTTTCCGGCGGCGACGGCCCGCCGACCAAGAAACGGCTGCTGGCGCATGAGGCGAAACGCGCCTTCGCCTTGACGCCGTAAAGACGTCGATACGGTTACCTTGGCAATATCAGCCCTGTCGACTTTGAAGAGCGGTCAACCGGTTCAATTGAAACTGTCCGCGACGGGTAAACCCAGTTGACCCGTCGCGGAAATAGCTGCGTTAAGCTGTTGAAGGTAATGGCTAAAACGGTAGCCATGAATGTTTTGTTCCGTAATGGAGATACCCCACGTTTGCGCCGGCGCGCAGTCCGACGCCAGTACGGATGGGCGCCAGGATGACGTTGCCGGATTGCTGGTAGCTGACACCGAATCCGGCCGCTATATACAGACTTCCATCAACACCTGGATAGCGCTGGAACAGTTGATCATCCGATTTCAACCCGTAGATCAGAGTGAAAACCTTTGAGGCATTGCCTCCCAAATCCCACCCGATCGAGGGGCCCTGCCAATACACCTTTCGCGTTTTCGCCCGTTTACGGTTTAGCATCCCGTTTCCGTAGCGCAGGCCGATACCAATCGCGCCGGCGATTTCTTCGCCGACGATATAGCCATTTGGTCGCCCTTGTTCCGCGAACGCTTTTTCGATCGCCTTAGCCAGACCTTCTGTCGTGTCGCCGAAAAAGCCTTCCGCCTTGGCGGTGATCTCCTCGACACTGTAGGTATCGTCCGCCGCGTGGAGCGGAGATGCGGAAAGCATCAGGACGAAAACCGAAATCAGAAATCGGTATGTCGTTGTCATGACGATGGCCTCCGCTGTGACGGATTGAACCGTTATTGTCGCGTCGTTGCTACCTGACAGAGTACGCCAACAGAGCCAGTCGCTAAATCTTCTTGATTGGCGTCATGTGCAAGCAGCCGGCATATTTTTAGCGGGAGACTTTCCCATTCCCGACATGAGTGATTTTAGGACCGTAATTACACTTGCTTCGGTGATCTCGTCGTTAGTCCAGAGCGATGCCAGCGAAGCGGTCTGGGCGATCAGAGCACGACCACGCACTTGGCTCCCCCTTGAGTTCCAATCCGCCAGGGCAGCCCGGTACGACTCTTTAATTACACTTTGGTGTACCAACATCATTTTCTCTCCAACCAACCTTCGTTCCGTCACTGGGAACTGAATTATTGGTCGGAACATAGTGTTTTTTAGATATTCACGCAGTGACAGGCGTCACGGCTAGGCTGTTTGCGTATTAATTACAATATTTCATGCTAATACTGCTTTTTCCTATATTTTTTCCCAAATATCGCCAAAATATGGGATTTTCTGCAACTCTATTATGCTAAAAACATTTGGTGCCGTATGCTGCGCTTACCTATCGCGTGCGAGGCCCGAGACGGATAGCGAAGAAACGGCTGCCGGCGCACGAGGCGCACCAGGCCTTCGCCCTGGCGTGATGACCTTTTCAAGCCTCCGGAATATTTTCTGGTGTTCAGAGGAACCGGTTGCGCAAAGCGTTAAGCTTTTCCGGCCGCTGCGCCGTGATCGTCGCGACCGTTCGTTCGATGGCGTGGTCGGTGTCTTCCAAATTACGCATACCGCATATCCGCTGTCGGACGATGCGGCCGGCGCCAGCCCTAGAAACGGAACACGCCGTATCCGGATTCGCCGAGCGGCTTGTTCAGGGATGCCGTGATCGCCATGCCGAGAGCATTTCGGGTGTCGACGGGGTCCTGGATTCCATCGTCCCAAAGCTGCGATGTCGCGTAATACGCCGACAACTGCTCTAGATAGGCGGCGCCGGTCCTTTCCCGAAGCTCGTCGATCACCGCCTCGTCGATGGCCTGACCGTTTCGCTTCATCTGGGCGATCTTCACGTTGGCGAGCGTGTTGACCGCCTGCTCGCCGCCCATCACGCCGATCTGGTGATTGGGCCAACTGAAAACGAAACGGGGATCGAAGGCGCGGCCGCACATCCCGTAATTGCCGGCCCCGAACGAGCCGTTGCACATGACGGTGAATTTGGGCACCCGCGAGCATGTCTGCGCCATGATCATCTTGGCGCCGTCCTTGGTGATACCCTGGCGCTCATAGGCCTTGCCGATCATGTAACCGGTGATGTTTTGCAGGAAGACCAGCGGCGTGTTGTTCTGGTTGCACAGCTCCATGAAGTGCCCGCCCTTCAACGAGGAATCGTTAAACAGCACGCCGTTGTTGGCCAGGATGCCGACTTTCCATCCCCAGATATGGGCGAAGCCGCAAACCAGGGTCGTTCCATAGTTGGGCTGGTACTCGTGGAACCGGCTGCCATCGACCATGCGGGCGATGACCTCGCGCATGTCGAAACCCTTTTTGATATCGTCGGGCAGAATTCCATAGAGCTCGTCCGGATCGTAATAGGGATCGACCGGCTCTTCGCGCTGACAGGGCCATTTGCGCGGCCGGTCCCACTGGGCGACGATCTCCCGGCCGATGGCGATCGCCTCGTCCTCCGTCGCGGCGGGATAATCGCAGGTGCCGCTGACGCTCGTGTGCATGTCGGCCCCTCCCAGCTCCTCGACCCCGACTTCCTCGCCCGTTGCCGCCTTGACCAGCGGCGGACCGCCCAGAAACACCGCGCCGGTGCCCCGCACGATGACGCTGTAGTCGGACAGTCCGGGAACGTAGGCGCCGCCCGCCGTGCAATGACCGAAAACAAGCGAGAGCTGCTTTATGCCGGCCTTGGAGAGAAGACACTGGTTGCGGAATACTCTCCCACCCATGTAGCGGTCCGGAAACACCTCCGATTGGAGCGGCAGGAACCCGCCGGCCGAGTCGCAAAGGTGGATCACCGGCAGATTGTTTTCCAGGGCAATATCCAGGCATCGGACGATCTTCTTGACCGAGAGCGGATACCACGCGCCGCCTTTCACCGATGAATCGTCGGCGTGGATGATCACCTCGCGGCCGGACACGATACCGATGCCGGTGATGATGCTGGCGCCCGGCGAATCGCCATCGTAATCCATGTTCGCCGCCAGCGAGGACAGCTCCAGAAACGGCATGCCCGGGTCCAGCAATTTCTCGACCCGCTCTCGCGGCATCATCTTGCCCTGCCGCTCGAGCCGCGCCACGTCGCGCGCCGGCCGGGTATACCTGGCCTTGTCCTGCTTTTCGCGGAACGCGTCGAGCAGCCGTCGGTAGTTGTTCCGGTTTTGGTGGAACGCGGCGCTCGAGGTGCTTATCCCGGACTGAATTCTTCGCATGCCTTAGTCGCCTTCCTCCGGTGCCAGTGAAACGATCACTTCGTCCTTTTCGAAGGATTCGTTTTGGTTCTTGCCGATGCTGGCGATCGTCCCGTCGCGCGGCGCTGTTAGGTTGGTCTGCAGCTTCATGCTTTCGATGGTGAGCACGGTTTCGCCGAACGCCACGCGATCGCCCACATGCTTGTGCAGTTCGACGACCACGCCCGGCATCGGCGCCCGGATCTCGTCCGATGCGCTACCTTGATCGTCCGCGGCATCGCGTGGATCGACGAAATCGACGATCACGGTACGGTTGTTGAACCAGAGATAGCTTCGATTTCCATCCCGCGCCTCGATGAATTCGAACCGGCGACCGTCGACCTCGATGGCGCGGCGGGAACCGTTCGTGCCGTGATCGACGATTTCCCGGCTGCGGCCGTCAACGGCGACCACGAGATCGGGGCGCAACCTGACGATATCAAGTGCATGGGACACGCCCCCAAGCGTCAACTTCAACGCCATCGTCAGTTCCTCCATCCATTCATGGATGCGTAGGGCTCCGGGGCGTCGAAGACGAGCGTTCGGAACTCGCGATAGGAAAGCGCCGCAGCCAACAAGACGGCGTCGCGTTCGTCCGGCTCTAGATCCGCGGGGCCGAGATCATCCGCGTAATCCGTCAGAAACCCGGTATGCAGCGCGCCGGCGCGGAATTCCGGATGCGCGACGATGCGGGCCAGATATTCGACGTTGGTTTCCACCCCGAGCAGGACGAGATTGCCCAAAGCCTCGACCATATCCGCCGCGGCGGCGTCGCGGTCCGGGCCGTGGACGACCAGCTTCGCCAGCATGGAATCGTAGCTAAGCGTCACCGCGCCGCCTTCGACGATGCCGTTCTCAAACCGCAGGTCCGGTCCTTCCGGCACCATGAGTTTCAAGACCTTGCCGGTTGCCGGGGCGAAATCGCGCTCGGGAACTTCGGCGCAAATGCGGCATTCGATGGCATGACCCGTCATCGTGATATCGGATTGCTCGACGGACAATGCCTGGCCGGCGGCGATCTCGATCTGCATCCGCACCAGATCGATCCCGGTAATCATTTCCGATACCGGATGCTCGACCTGAAGGCGGGTATTCATCTCCAGGAAATAGAACGCGCCGTCGGGAGCCAGGATGAACTCGACGGTGCCGGCATTGCGATAGTTGGCCGCGCCCGCAAGGCGTACCGCGGCGTCGCAAATTTCCTGCCGAAGCGCCGTCGGGAGTCCAGCCGACGGCGCCTCCTCGATGATTTTCTGAAAGCGCCTTTGTATGGAGCATTCGCGTTCGAACAGGTGAACGACCTTACCCGCGCCGTCGCCGACGATCTGCACCTCGATATGGCGAGGCCGTTCGACATACTTCTCGGCGTAGATACGGCCATTTCCGAAGTAGCGTTCCGCCTCGCCGGCGGCGATCCTTGCGCATTCGGCAAGCTCCGCCGGTTCCCGGACGATGCTCATCCCCCTGCCGCCGCCGCCGGCGGAGGCCTTGATGAGAAGCGGGAAGCCGATTTTTTCCGCATCCCCGAGAAATCCGTCGAGATCGCCGGTCGGCAGGATCGAGGGCGCCACGGGAACGCCATTGTCCGCCGCGAACCGACGGGATCTGATCTTGTCCCCCATCAGGTCGATCGAGTCCGGATCGGGTCCGATGAATACCAGACCGGCCGCGCCAACGGCCTTGGCGAAGACGGCATTTTCGGACAGAAAGCCGTAGCCCGGATGGATAGCCTGCACACCGGCCTCGCGGGCGGTTGCGATGATCTGGGCCCCGTCAAGATATGCGGCGACGGGCGTTTCCCCGGAAATCTCATGGGCTTCATCCGCCATCCGGACGAAACGGGCTTTCCGTTCGCCGGCGTGAAAAACCACCACGGATTTGATGCCCATTTCGCGGCAGATGGAAATCACACGGCAGGCGATCTCGCCCCTGTTGGCAATCAGTATTTTTTCGAAAGGTGGAGCTGTCGAAACCATAAGCAAAAACTCACCTGGAAAATTCGGCGTCAAGCTGCAACCGGCCCATCATCGTACAGCCTTCCCAAAAACGACGAGAAGACGGAATCACGGCATCGAAGGGAAACCATTATCCAATTTTGTAACAGAATCCTCCAGCAACAGACATCCGGCTGCGGAATTCCGGAATGATCTGGTCGTGAAACAGAAGACGCCATATAAAAACCATCGCGCGAAGACTGGCATGAGGGACGGCATGGAGATCCATATCGGCGTCGATGTAGGCGGAACGTTCACCGATTTGGCGGTTAGCATTCCCGGCGAGAACCGCCATATTCGCCACAAGCTTCCATCGACGCCCGATCGCCCCGATATCGCCATCGTCGAAGGCATCGCAACGGTGCTCGCCGAACACGGGCTCGACGCGGGCAACGTCATCCGCCTGTCGCACGGCACGACGGCCGGCACGAACGCCCTGATCCAGCGCAAGGTCGGCAAGGTGGCGGTCGTCACAAGCCAAGGCTTCCGCGATTTGCTGGAGATCGGTCGGCAGGTTCGGCCCAAGGTCTACGACATCCATCTCGATTTTCCCAAACCCCTGGTGCCGCGGCGGCTTCGCCTCGAAGTGCGCGAACGGCGCCGGGCCGACGGCGTCGCGCATGTCCCGCTCGACGAGGATGGCGTGCGCGAGGCCGGCCGGCGGCTGGCGTCCGAGGGCGTCGACTGCGTGGCCGTCTGCTTTCTGCATTCCTACGCCTATCCCGAGGACGAGACGAGGGCGGTCGAAATCCTGCGCGAAGTCTTGCCCCCTAGCGTCCACGTCCTGTCATCGACGGAAGTCTACCCGGAGTTCCGCGAATATGAGCGATTCTCGACGGCGGTTCTGAACGGTGCGCTGCTGACGGTCGTCGACGCCTATCTCGATCGTTTCTCCGCCGAGGTCGCGCGTCTCGGCGTGCCGGCCGAACCCAAGGTGAGCCAGAGCAGCGGCGGCCTCATGTCGGTTCACATGACACGCAAGCTGCCGATCCGCGCCTGCCTGTCGGGCCCCGCAGCCGGCGTGCTCGGCGCCGCCTACCGCGCGCCGGTGGCCGGCTTTCAAAACGTCATCGCCCTGGACATCGGCGGCACCAGCGCCGATGTCAGCGTGCTGATCGACGGCGCCGCGACGGAAGTCCACAACCGCATGCTGGCGGGGTTCCCGTTGCGACTACCGGCGCTCGACGTCAATGCGGTGGGCGCCGGCGGCGGCTCGATCGCCTGGATCGACGTGGACGGGCTCATGAAAGTCGGACCGCAGAGCGCGGGCGCCCATCCGGGTCCCGCCTGCTACGGTCTCGGCGGAACCGAGGCGACGCTCACCGACGCCAACGTTCTGCTCGGCCGCCTTAACGACGAGGTCTTGCTGGATGGCCGCATGCAAATCCGCCGGGACCTTGCCGAGGCCGCCATCGGCCGGCTGGCCGAGGAACTCGGGCTTGACCTCATGGAGACGGCGCGGGGAATCATTCGCGTCGCCTGTGCCACCGTGGTCAAGGCGATCCGCCCGCTCTCCGTCGAGCGCGGCTACGACCCCGCGGATTTCTGCCTGTTCCCGTTCGGCGGCGCCGGACCGCTATTGGCTACCGAGACCGCCCGGGACCTCGGCATCACGACGATTATCGTTCCGCCGAGCCCGGGAATCCTGTGCGCGGAAGGGCTGTTGAACAGCGACCTGACCGCGGATTTCGTGACGACCGCGCTGATGCCGCTGCGCGAAGACTCGCACGACACGCTCAACGCCGCGCGCCGGGAGATGCGGCGGAAGGTGGAGGACTGGTTCGAAAACGAGGCGGTTCCCGCCAACCAGCGCCGCCTGCATTGGACGGCGGAGATGCGGTACCGCGGGCAGAACTATGAACTGTCTCTCCCGCTCGGCGACGGTGATTTGAGCGCGGAAGATTGCGAGGGTTTGGTGGCGACGTTCCACGCCGCCCACAAACGGAGCTACGGGTTCTTCGCGGAAACCGAGACCGTCGAGTTCGTCAATATGAAGGTCAAGGCTGTGGGCGTGTACTACAAGCCGCCCCTGCCGACGCTTGCCGAACGGCCGGACGCCGAGCCGGCCTCGCGACGCCGGACCTTCTTCACGACGGGAACCTGGCACGACACCCCGGTTTTCCAGCGCGATACTCTCGCCGCCGGGCAGGCGTTGACGGGTCCCGCGATCATCGAACAGCTCGACGCGACGACGCTGATCTTTCCCGGCGACCGCGGTGTCGTCGATGCGTGGGGAAATTTGATCGTCACGCTGACCCCGGGGAACGAATCATGACGGCACTGAGCGCAATCGAAGTCGAACTGCTGCGCAACGGCCTGACCAGCATCTGCGATGAGATGTATGTCGCGCTGATGCGAAGCGCCTATTCGACCAACATCAAGGAACGCAAGGATCACAGCACGGCGATTTTCGACGTCCAGGGACGGGTGATCGTCCAGGGCGAGAGCCTGCCGCTGCATCTCGCTTCCATGCTTGGGCTGGTCGAGGTCGTGCTGGAGCGGGTCGGGCCCGAGAATTTGCAACCCGGCGACATGTTCATTTCCAACGACCCGTTCGTCGGCCGCGGCTCGCACCTGCCGGACGTCGCCCTCGTCGCGCCGGTGTTTTACGGCGACGAACTCGTCTTCTTCGTCGCCGACATCGCCCACCACGCCGACATCGGCGGCATGGCGCCCGGCAGCATGGCCGGCGGCATGACCGAGATCTATCAGGAAGGGCTGCGTATCCCGCCGATCCGTCTGATGCGGGACGGCGAGATCATCGAGGACGTGTTCGATTTGATCCTGCTCAATGTGCGGGTGCCGGAGGAGCGGCGCGGCGATTATCTGGCGCAAGTCGCCGCCAACCGCTTGGGCGAACGGCGCCTGCACGAGCTGTTCCGGCGCTGGTCGGTGGAACAGTTGCGCGAGGGCGCCGACGCTCTCGTCCGTGCCGTCGCCCGGCGCATGAGGGCTGGTATTGCCGGGTTGCCGGACGGCGAATACAGCTTTGCGGACATCATGGACGATGACGGCATGGGGACCGAGAACATTCCCGTCTGCGTCCGTATCGTCGTCGACGGCGAAGAGATCCTGTTCGACTTCACCGGGTCCTCGCCGCAGGTGCGGGGGAACATCAACATCAGCTTCGCCGGTCTGCAGGCCAGCGTGCTGTTCGCGCTCAAGGTGCTGGTCGACCCGGACGGCCCGACCAACCACGGCATGCTGGCTCCCGTGCGCATCACCGCCGAGACGGGCAGCATCACCAACGCGGTCTTTCCGGCGGCGACCGCGGCCCGCGCGCAGACATGTCAGCGCGTCATCGACGTCATCCTGGGCGCCCTGTCGAAGGCCGTGCCCGACCGCGTCATCGCCGCCAGCAACGGCGCCAACGGCGTCTCGGCCTTTTTCGGCGCCGGGCCCGACGGGCGCTACTATGTCTATATGGAGACGATCGGCGGCGGCGGCGGCGCGCGCGCCTACAAGGACGGCGAGGATGGGGTCCAGGTCCACACGACCAACACGTCGAACCTTCCCGTAGAGGCGCTGGAGAACGAATACCCGTTGCTCATCGAGCGCTACGAATTGGTGCCCGATTCCGGTGGGCCCGGAACCTGGCGCGGCGGCTGCAGCTTACGCCGGGTCTACCGGCCCTTGGGGCACACGACCGTATTCAGCGGCCAGGGCGAACGCTGCGTCAGCCATCCTTGGGGTCTTTTCGGCGGCGGTGAAGGCGGTCTCGCGTCATTCTCTCTCGACTTCGACGACGGCCGCAGTCAGTCCCTGCCCGTCAAGCCGATGACCGTCGAGATTTCGCCCGACGCCACCGTTACGGCGATCACCCCCGGCGCCGGCGGCTACGGCGCGCCGAGCGGGCGGGCCCAGGCGGATCTCGCGGACGATTTGGCCAACGGCCTGTTCTCGGCGGAATATATGAGGGAACATTACGGCTTCGAGGCGGCGAACGGACAATCGGACGACCCTGAAGGGGAAGCGGAGACATGAGCCGAACCTACGACGTAATCGTGGTGGGGGCCGGCATTCTCGGCGCCAGCACGGCCTATCACCTGAAACGCAACGGCGTGCAGCGCGTGGCGCTGTTCGAGCGGCGTAGTCCAGCGTCCGGCGGCACCGGCAAAAGCGCCGCCATCGTCCGCCAGCACTACTCGACGGCCCTGCTGGCCCGTCTCACCCAGGAAAGCATCGGCATTTTCGCCGCCATGCCCGACGAGATCGGAGCCCATAGCGGCTATGTCGGGTCGGGTTGGGCGTTCCTCGTGTCGGACGCCATGATCGAAGCGGCCCGCGCCAACGTCGCCATGCTGCAATCTTGCGGCATCGAAACCAGCTTCCTGGACGAAGGCGAGGTCGCGGCGCGCCTGCCTTGGCTCAACCCTCAGGATGTTGCCGGCGTGGTCTACGAGCCCCACGGCGGCTACGCCGATCCGGTGCGGACTACCGAGGCCTTCGTCAAGGGCTTCGGCGACCTGGGCGGCGAACTACGGCTCAACACGCCGGTGCGGGGTCTGTTGCGCGACGGCAACGCTGTGACCGGAATCCTTTCGGATGACGGGCCGATCGAAGCGGGCGACGTGGTCAATGCGGCCGGTCCCTGGTCCAGGTTCCTCGCCGAGGATGCGGGAATAGAGATGGATCTGCGCAGCGTCCGCGAACAGGACACGGTGTGGGAAGCGCGCGGCGACCGGTCCATCCCCGAAATCTCCATTTCCAACGGCGTGGACGCCATATATTTGAGACCCCTTGGCCAACGCCGCTTTGTCGTCGGCCGCGGCTATCCCAAGGACTATTTCGACGTCGACCCCTACAACTACAAGGAATCCGCCGACGAGGCGTTCGTTTCCGACGTGCAGACCCGCCTGGAACACCGGTTTCCACCGTTCGCCGGCGCGCGGCGCATCGATTCCTATGCCGCGCTCTACGATGTAACCCCCGACTGGTACCCCTATATCGGTCCCCGCAGCGGGCTCCAGGGATATTACGACGCCTGCGGCGGCAGCGGCCACGGGTTCAAGATCGGCGCGGCCATCGGCCGCCATTTGGCGCGCTGGATCAGCGAAAATGGCGTCGACGAGGATTTCGCACGCCTGAGCCATGACCGCATTGCCGCCGGCGAGATGTTCATGGGCGCCTATGGCGGCAATCGAGGTTAGCCCGGATATCTCACCATAGTTGGGGCCGTCACGCCTTTGCGCTGGCGCCGTGATGACATTGTCACGTGACCGGGATATCCTCGGTTAACTTTAAAGACGAAATGACAGGGAGGCAGAGAATGCCTGACATCGCGATCGTAGGGGGCGACGGCGACTTTTCGGCTTACCTGGCGACCCCTGAAAGCGGCAACGGTGCGGGTATCCAGCTGACCGACAAGACCGAAGCCGAATGGCAACGCGCGTTCACGCGGAACGACGGCATCCATTACGACGCGGATGCCGCAAAACTGGCGCATGGCCGGACCGCCGACGCCTTCGCCGCAGCCCTCAAATAGACGGACCAGATCAGGAAAATTCGAATGACACATGCAATCGTAATTCACAAGCAAGGCGGCCCGGAAGAAATGCGCTGGGAGGAAGTCGATGTCGGTGCGCCGGGACCGGGTCAGGTGCGCCTGAAGCAGACGGCGGTGGGACTCAACTATATCGACTGCTATCACCGAAGCGGCCTGTACCCGCTGGAAATGCCGTCCGGTATCGGCATGGAAGCGGCCGGAATCGTCGAGGCGGTGGGCGACGGCGTGTCCGACCTCGCGGTCGGCGACCGGGTCGCCTATGCGGGACCGCCGCCCGGATCCTACGCCCAAGAACGCAACATGGCCGCCGGCACGGTCGTGAAGCTGCCGGACTCCATCGATGACGAAACCGCCGCGGCGATGATGCTGCAGGGCATGACCTCGCAATACCTGATCCGCACCACGCACAGGGTGCAGGCCGGCGAGACGGTCCTGTTCCACGCGGCCGCCGGCGGCGTCGGTCTGATCGCCTGCCAGTGGTTGAAGCAATTGGGCGCCACGGTCATCGGCACCGTCGGGTCGGACGAAAAAGCCGAACTCGCCAAAGCGCATGGCTGCGACCACACGATCGTCTACACGCGCGAAAACTTCGTCGACAGGGTCAAGGAGATCACCGACGGCGCGGGCGTCCCGGTCGTCTACGACTCGGTCGGCGCGGACACTTATCCGGGTTCGCTGGACTGTTTGGCGCCGCTCGGCCTGTTCGTGTCTTTCGGCAACGCCTCCGGTCCGATCACGAATTTCGATCCGGGACTACTGGCGGCGAAAGGGTCGTTGTTTTTCACCCGGCCGACCCTGATGACCTATACCGCGAAGCGCGAGGATTTGGTGGCCAGCGCCAACGACCTGTTCGACGCGGTCGCCAAGGGCGTGAAAATCGAAATCCACCAGCGCTATGCGCTGAAGGACGCGGCCCAGGCGCACCAAGATCTCGAAGCACGGAAAACGACGGGATCGACGATCTTCCTGCCGTAAACCTACCGGTTAAGACCGAAACCAGGGATGATGCCTAATGTATTGTCCCTGATTTCTGATTTCGGAGCCCTAACGCACGACTTCGCGCCCGCCGGCACGTCGGCGTGAGACGGTGCCGTCATACGGCATCAAAACTAGTTTCCGGCGAGATGCCGCGTTAACTACGAATGAAGTTCGTTAACCACGGATTCAGAAGATATAGTGGCGTTCGTTCCAAACGCCACAAGATTTAGGGCGAACCCTACCAAAGACCCCTGCCGCACGATGCGCCGGCCGGTCTCGGAACGCCTATTGATTCATCGAATCGAAGAATTCGTCGTTGCTCTTGGTCCGCTTCAGCTTCTCGAGCAGGAATTCCATGCCGTCGGAGACGCCCATCGGGTTGAGAATGCGCCGCAGCATCCACATTTTCCCCAACGCCTGCTTGTCGACGATGAGTTCCTCTTTCCGCGTCCCGGACTTGGTGATGTCGATCGAGGGGAAGACGCGCTTGTCGGACAGTTTGCGATCGAGCACGATTTCCGAATTGCCCGTACCCTTGAACTCTTCGAAGATGACCTCGTCCATGCGGCTGCCGGTATCGATGAGCGCGGTCGCAATGATGGTCAGCGAGCCGCCTTCCTCGATATTGCGCGCGGCGCCGAAGAAGCGCTTCGGCCGCTGCAACGCGTTGGCGTCGACGCCGCCGGTCAGGACCTTGCCGGAACTGGGCACGACCGTGTTGTAGGCGCGCGCCAGCCGGGTGATCGAATCCAGCAGGATCACCACGTCGCGCTTATGCTCGACCAGGCGTTTGGCCTTCTGGATCACCATCTCCGCGACCTGCACATGGCGGCTCGCCGGTTCGTCGAAGGTCGAACTGACAACTTCGCCATCGACCGACCGCTGCATGTCGGTGACTTCCTCCGGTCGCTCGTCGATCAGCAGGACGATGAGATAGACTTCCTTGTTATTCGTCGTTATCGAGTGGGCGACGCTTTGCAGCATGACCGTCTTGCCGGTCCGGGGCTGGGCCACGATCAGGGCCCGCTGTCCCTTGCCGAGCGGCGAAATCAGTTCGATCACGCGCGGCGACATGTCCTTGTTTTCCGGATCTTCGAGTTCGAGCTGCAGCCTCTCGTCGGGATAAAGCGGCGTCAGATTGTCGAAGTTGATCCGGTGACGGACCACTTCCGGCTCGTCGAAATTTATCTTAATGACCTTGAGAAGCGCGAAGTACCGCTCACCGTCCTTCGGCGCCCGGATCTCGCCCTCGACCGTGTCGCCGGTCCGCAGGCCGAACCGCCGGACCTGGCTCGGGCTGACGTAGATATCGTCAGGACCGGGCAGATAGTTCGATTCCGGCGACCGTAGAAATCCGAATCCGTCGGATAGCACTTCCAGCACGCCGTCGCCGAATATCGAAACTTCGTTCGACGCCAGCTGCTTCAGGATCGCGAACATCATATCCTGCTTGCGCAGGGTGCTGGCGTTTTCGATCTCAAGCTCTTCGGCGAAGGCCAAAAGATCGGATGGGGTTTTCTGTTTCAGTTCTTGGAGTTGCATATTGCCGCCGCAGCGATAGGAAAGATGATTGGTGTCCGCAGAACACGTTCTGAAAACGTCGCGGCCTCTTGAAGAGGGGCCGATTTATTGCGGAATGCGTAGCTGGGACAAGGCGCCAAGTCGATATTGGCGTAGTTGCTGTTCAAATAGCGAATGCTGGGTCACAAGTCAATCGTCGTTTCCGGTATAATATTTCAAACTTCGGCCGATTAAATACTTACAATTATAAACATCGGCTTAAAACGGCTTGATCACGACGAATATCACCACCCCGATCAAGGCAACCGTCGGCGCTTCGTTGATCAGGCGAAAGAACCGTTCGTTCTTCGTATTCCGATCCTCCTCGAAAGCCTTGCGATAGCGTCCAAAGGCGTGGTGCAGCAGGGTAATGATCGCCACGCAAGCGAATTTGGCCCAAAACCAGGGTTCGTCCCAAAACCCGCCCAGATAGACCATGTACGGCCCGGTGATCCACACGACGACCATCGCCGGGTTCATGATCGCGCGGAACAGCCGGCGCTCCATGATCTTGAATGTTTCCGACTGATCGGACCCGGCCGGGACGGTGCAGTGATAGACGAACAGACGCGGCAGATAGAGCATCCCCGCCATCCATGCGATGACCGCGACTATGTGAACCACCTTGGTCCAGAGAAAGAGATCGTCCATCCGCCTACCTCGTCACTGGGCGCGAAACGCGCAGCCGCTATATCGGCCGGGACATTGGCAGTTGCCGCCGTCGCTGGTCAGTCCGGAATCCTGTGTCACCGACGATACAATCATTTTCGCCAGGGCTCCGATAAACCCAGCATCCGTGCCGACGGTGCCAATCCGGGTATAGCGCGGCACACCGGCGTCTTCCGCCAACGCGCGATACTCGATATCCAGTTCCACGAGCGTTTCCGAGTGTTCGGACGTGAACCCGATCGGCACGACGGCGACCGGCTTTCCATCGCGGCCCGCCTGTTCCAGGAGGTCCGACGTATAAGGTTGAATCCACTCCAACGGACCGACCTTGCTTTGATAACACAAAGCCCAATCCAGATCCGGCCGGTCGATGGCCGCGACGATCGCATCGGCCGTGCGCTTCACCTGCCACTGATAGGGATCGCCGCCCGCAACGGTTTTCTTCGGCAGTCCGTGCGCGGTGAACAGCACGCGCGGCACGCGCGGCCCCGCATCGTCCAGGACCTGCCGGACACGATCCGCGATCGTCGCGACGAAGCCATCGTTCGCGAAATAACAGCAAATTGTCTGCGTCGGCACGTCCAATTCCGCCGCCCGCGCTGCACGCGACCAATCTTGGACGGACGATCCCGTCGTCGTCGTCGAAAACTGCGGGTAAAGCGGCAGCAACAGAACACGGTCCGGCGCATAGGCTTTGACCTCGGCAACCGTTTCCGCCGCAAAGGGGTGCCAATAGCGCATCGCCACGAAACTTTTGGTCTTGCCGTCCAGCGCCGCGTCCAACGCATCCGCCTGCGCACGCGTGTTCGACAAGAGCGGCGAACTGCCGCCGAGTTTCTCGTAGATCTCCCGCGCCACCGGCGCGCGGCGGCGCGAAATGAATTTCGCCAGTAACCACCGGATCGGAGGTGGCGCCCCGATGATGGCGGGATCGTTGAACAGGTTGAACAGAAATGGCTGAACGGCTTCGGGACTGTCCGGTCCGCCAAGATTGAAAAGAACGACGGCGGTCTTTCGTGGCAGATTCAACCGGTGCCACCGCGGACGCGGGCGACCAGCGCGGCAACATGTTCCGGCGGGGTCTCCTTGATGATCCCATGGCCTAGATTGAAGATGAACGGACCGGCGCCGAGCGTCTCCAGAAGAGCCTCCACGCCATCGGCCAAACCGTCACCGCCCGCCAGAAGCGCCGCTGGATCCAAATTACCCTGAACGGGCATTTGCGGCTGCAGCGCCGCGGCGGCCCAGGCGGCCGGTACGGTCGTGTCCAGACTGACCGCGGTCACGCCGGTTTGCGCCGCATAATCTTCGTAAAGAATCCCCGCGCCGCGCGGAAAACCGATAATCGGCGTTTCGGGATGCGACTCCTGGACCAGCGATACCAGCCTCTTCGTCGGTTCAATGATCCAACGGCGGAAGGCAGCCTCCGGCAAGACGCCGGCCCAGCTGTCGAAAATCTGCACCGCTTCCGCCCCGGCGCTGATCTGCGCGCATAAATGTCCGGCGGTCGTCTCGACAAGGATATCGATCAAAGCGGCGAACATTTCGGGATCGCGATAGGAAAGCGATTTGACGGCCGCGAAATCGCGGCTACCGCCGCCTTCGACCATATAGCAGGCGACGGTCCAAGGCGCGCCCGCGAACCCGATGAGCGTGGTTTCCGGCGGCAGCGCCGCGGCCAGGGTCTCAACTGTACGATAGACGGGCGCCAATCGATCGAGCATGTCTGACGGAACCAACAGACCGAAATCTCCGGCCGCCTTGATTGGCGCGAGTTTCGGGCCTTCATTCTCGACGAACCAAACATCTTGCCCAAGACCATGCGGCACGACGAGGATGTCGGAGAACAGGATCGCGGCATCGAACCCGTACCGCCTGATTGGCTGCAGGGTCACTTCCGTCGCGAGCTCGGGCGTGTAGCAAAGATCCAGGAAAGATCCAGCTTTGGCGCGAACCTCGCGGTATTCCGGCAGATAACGGCCTGCTTGCCGCATCAGCCATATCGGCGGCGTGGGTTGCATCTCTCCGGCAAGGGCGCACAGTAGCTTCTTATCAGTCATGAAAATCCAGTTCGACGGCGTTTATTCAACAGATCACTATCACTATAAATCTAAGATTTAAAATAAAGATGTTGTTGTTGTACGGTGGGTAACGGGGATTAATGGTTATCCCAAATCTGTGCACCGATGTCGTGACGGATGCATCTTGGCGTGCATAACGATTGTCAAACGGCTGATTTCAGAGGTATCGAGGACGCGGCAAAGGCTGAATTACGGGGGTAACATTTTTCGAAGATCGATGATCCCGTAGATTCGGTTCGTTCTTGCGCTTTTTTACCCTTAGGGTAAAACCCGAATGAAAATCAAGTTAGGGCGCATGAATTCGCGGCGCTGGCGGATTACGCATGTTTTCCCCCGGTCGTCCCGCCTTATCCCCAACCGGGAGTCGAACCCATTCACGTACATCTGCATCTCGTTTCCGACGCCACCGGAGAGACCATTCACAGCGTCGCCCGCGCCTGTCTGGCGCAATTCGAGGGCGTTGATGCCGAGGAACACAATTGGACCTTGGTCCGGACGCCGGGGCAGGTCGAAAAAATTCTCGGCAACATCGCCGAAAATCCAGGCATCGTGATGTTTACGCTGGTCAGCGACAGCCTGCGGCGAACGTTGCAGGATGGCTGCCGCGATCTGCAGATTCCCTGTATTCCCGTTCTCGATCCCGTCCTCGCCGCGCTCGGCAGCCATCTCGGGATTCAAAGCCGCGGCCAGCCTGGCCGGCAGCACGAAATGGATTCGGAATATTTCGAGCGCATCGACGCCATGACCTTCGCGCTGAACCATGATGACGGCCAGGCGGTATGGGACCTCCATAATGCTGACGTGATCCTGCTCGGCGTCTCGCGTACGTCGAAGACGCCAACCTGCATCTACCTCGCCAATCGGGGGGTGAAGGCCGGCAACATTCCTATAGTACCCGGCGTCCCGCTGCCGCAGGACATCTTCGAGCTTGATAGGGCGGGCCCGCTGATCGTCGGCCTGACGAAAGAGGTCGAGAGCCTGGTGCAAATTCGCCGTAACCGGCTGCGGCTGCTCAGCGAGGATCATGAAACCGATTATATCGATCCCGAAACGGTTAGCGAAGAGGTCGCCATGGCGCGCCGGCTTTGTAGCGAGAACGACTGGCCGATTATCGACGTTACGCGCCGGTCGATCGAAGAATCGGCGGCGTCGATCTTGCAGATGATGGAAAAACGCCACCAGGCGATCGAGAGATGAACAACGGCTAACATATTGAAATGAAACCAACAGTTATCCTGGCATCGGCGAGCGCATCGCGTGGCGCGCTTTTGCGCGAAGCAGGCATCGCGATCGAACGCGATCCTGCATCGGTCGATGAAGACGATGTAAAACTTTCATTTCGTAATCAAAACGGTTCGGCGGCGCAAGTCGCGGAGGCGCTGGCGGAACTCAAGGCCCAGGTCGTGTCGCAACGCTACGAAGGCGCGCTCGTCATCGGCGCGGATCAAATGCTTCAATGCGGTGGCGTCTGGTTCGACAAACCGGTGGATCGCGACCATGCGCGTGGTCATCTGATCGCATTGCGTGGCAAGACCCATGAGTTGCTGTCGGCGGTCTGCGTCATCCGGGACGGCGAATGCCTGTGGCGGCATCTGGAAAGCGCCCGTTTAACGATGCGGCCGTTCAGCGATGCGTTTCTGGACGAATATCTGGCCGCGGCGGGCGAATCGGTGTGCGCGTCGGTCGGCGCCTATCGCCTGGAAAACCACGGTGCTCAGCTGTTCAGCCGGATCGAAGGCGATTATTTCACTATATTGGGCCTGCCATTGCTTCCCCTGCTCGGATTTCTCGTCAATCATGGTGTCGTAACCGCATGATTCTCACTGGAAAAGCGAATATCGCCGGCGTCGTGGGCTGGCCTGTTGGGCATTCGCGTTCGCCGCGGCTGCATGGTTACTGGATCGAACATTACGGGATCGACGGCGCCTATATTCCGCTGCCGGTATCCCCCGAGCACTTCGAGCAGGCGCTGGCGGGCTTTCAAGCGGCGGGGTTCCGCGGGGTCAACGTAACCGTCCCGCATAAGGAACGAGCGTTTATCGCCTGCGATACGCTCGATGACGACGCCAAGCGTATCGGCGCCGTCAATACGATAACCTTCGGCCCGGAGGACGCCATACGGGGCAGCAATACCGATGCGTTCGGGTTCATGGAGAACATCAAGCAGACCGCGGCCTGGCCGGGTGGCGTTGCCGTCGTGCTTGGCGCCGGCGGTGCGTCGCGGGCGATTTGCGTCGCGTTGATCGATGCCGGTGCGACGGAGATACGGCTTCTCAACAGGACGCGGGCGCGGGCCGAAAGTCTAGCAGACGAATTTGGGACCTTAATTAGTGTTTATGACTGGGAAAATAGGTCTGACGCACAGTCAGAGGTGTCTCTCCTGGTCAATTCAACGAGTTTGGGTATGACCGGCCAGCCACCGCTAGACATCAGTCTGGAGGCGTTGCCGACATCCGCAATCGTCAACGATATCGTCTACGCGCCGTTGCAAACGCCGCTTCTGGCGCAAGCGCGCGCGCGCGGTAACATCGTCGTCGACGGGCTCGGAATGCTGCTGCACCAGGCGCGACCCGGATTCGAGTCCTGGTTCGGCGTCGCTCCGCAGGTCACGCCGGCGCTCCGCACGTTTGTTTTGGAATCGTAATAAAAAAATCGGGGCATCGGGCGGCGCGCCAGACAAAACAGGATCCGGTTTTGGATTGCTTGTGACGTTCCGCGCGAATCCGGTTATCCTCGGGCCGACGTGACGGGCGTCAGGCCAATATTCGGTAAATCGATCGATAGGAACACCGGCACCATGCGCGAAATCGTACTCGACACGGAAACCACGGGTCTCGATCCGAATTCCGGCGACCGGATCGTTGAAATCGGTTGCGTCGAGCTCGTCAACCACATGCCGACCGGCGAGACCTATCAGCAGTACGTCAATCCCGAGCGCGATATGCCGGCCGAATCCTTTCGGATTCACGGTTTGTCGGAGGCGTTTCTGAGCGATTACCCGGTCTTCGCGGAAATCGTCGACGGCTTTCTCGATTTCATCGGCGACGACAAGCTGGTGATCCACAACGCCGCCTTCGACATCAAATTCATCAATGCCGAACTGGCGCGGCTCGGCTTCGCGGCGCTGCCGATGACCCGGTCAATCGACACGGTGCAGATCGCGCGGATCCGCTATCCCGGGGCGAGCGCGAGCCTCGACGAATTATGCCGCCGCTTCGGCGTCGACAATACGTCGCGAAACCTGCACGGGGCGCTGCTCGACTCCAGCTTGCTGGCGGCGGTCTATATCGATTTGATAGGCGCGCGCGAGCCGGGATTCGATCTTGCGGCGCAAGATACACCGGTCGAGCGGACGCAGCGCGGCGAAAGGGTGGTGCGACCGGCCCGGCCGCACGTCCCAAGCGCGGCGGAACGGGATGCCCACGACGCGCTCGTCGGGCTGCTCGAAGATCCGATCTGGCACAAAGCGTAACCGCCGAAAGACAGCGACGTTGCGCTGATTTTCGATCCCGGCGCGGCCGCGCGAAACCCGATACGCCTTAAGCGATTTCGCTCTCGGCGACCGTCGATTTCATGTGCTCCTGATAAAGCTTGTTGAAATCGATCGGGCTCAGCAGAAGCGGCGGGAATCCGCCATCGCGGATCGCGTCGGCCATGACCGCGCGCGCGAAGGGAAACAATTGCCGCGGCACTTCGATCATCAGTGCCTGACGAACCACGTCGGTACCCGCGCCCTTGACCTGACAGATTCCGGCATAGGACAGTTCGGCGACGAAGACCGGCTCGTCGTCCACTTCCGCATTGATTTCGATCGATAGGACGACCTCATGCAGATCGTCGCCAAGCTCATTCGCCGCGACGTTGAAATTCGCGTTCACGTCGGGCTGCTTCATCTGGTTCATGAAGATCTTCGGCGACAACGGACTCTCGAAGGAGAGGTCTTTGACATATTGCTGTGCAATACCCAGCGATGCCGTCCCCGGTGCGGCGGCGGTATCGCTGTTGCTCGTATCGGACATGCGGAAAATCCTTTCGTATGGGCCCTGGAGTATTGATTTTGACGTTCGTCGCATTTACGGCGACAAAAATCGAAGCGCAAATTGACGCGGTTGCTGGATTAGCCAAGGTGACTCCAACCAACCCCGACCCGCTCTAGCGGAACGAGGGCTGGCTAACATACATCCGTTTCGGACACAACCGTACCCCCGCCCGGGTGATCGGCGGCGGGATCGAAGCGCAATATGGAGCAATTTCCGACCCGATAGCCGGTCAGCGCGCGAATGAACCCCCAATGCGAAATCACCACGGTGCCGCGCCAATCGCCGTTTTCCCGCAGGCGCGTTCGGAAGGCGCGTCCGCGCGTATCCAGCGCGGCCTCGCTCTCCTCCATCGCGGGCCACCAGTTTTCCTCGATATGGTCGAATCTCAATTGTGGCCAGTTCTCTTGCAAGGACGAACGCTCCGTGCCGATATCGCAGGTGAATGCGGCGCGCTCGCCGATATGAGGGTCGATTGTGATATCGAGGTCCAATGTTTCGGCGACAATGGTCGCGGTCTGTATCGCGCGGGTATAGGGGCTCGTGACCACGCGGCGGTATTCACTGCCGTGGATCGTCTCCGCCGCGGCCCGCGCCTGGCGGCGGCCCAGATCGGTCAGTTTTGGATCGCGGATGCCCGGATCGACGCGCGTCTTGCCATAGACGACGTTGAACTCGGATTGACCGTGCCGGATCAGGATCACGGCCGTTTGTGCCAGGGACTGTCGGGGTTGGGCGGTCCCGGCGGTTGCTCCAAGTCGGCGGTCGGCGGCGCCTCTCGCGTTTCGTATTCGCCGTCGATCACCGTGTCGCCTCTGCCCAACGGTTTGCCGTTGACCCAAACCTTCGGGCCGCCGCCGCGCGCCATGGCGCGTTTGATGAGGTGCGCGATCAATTGCCGCACGAACGGTACGAATAGCGCCAACCCGATCGCGTCGGTCAAAAACCCGGGTGTCAGCAGCAGGGCGCCCGCCGCGACGAGGCAGAGGCCCGTGAAAACCTCGCTGACCGGAAAAATGCCTCGCTGCAGACTTTCCGCGGCGCGGGACCAGGTTGTCAGTCCCTGCCATCGCAGCAACGCCGTGCCGACGAGCGCCGTTAGGATGACGGCGCCCAGTGTCGGCCAAAGGCCGAAGCGCTCGCCAGCTTCTATGAATATGGCGATCTCGGCTATCGGTGTCGCGATGAACGCGATGAGAAGTAGAAGGCCCATGCTTGCTCTTTTGCGGGAGAACGCCTATCTAAATCCTAGGTGCGCGGGTTACCGGACTTAAAAGACAAATCGTTGCGGGTATCGTGCGCCCCTTTGTGTTAAGGTAGGGTTCCTGACCTCTCCAGGCAACCGCGCCCGTATCGGCCAGCTGAAGATCGGGTTCGATACGTGACTGACGGAGCTTATGATTAGATGGAAGGCGGTTTCGACACATTCGACATCATCTTGTTCGCGATGCTGGCGGCCTTTCTCGTTTATAGGTTGCGGAGCGTCCTCGGCAAGAGAACGGGACATGAACATCGCCGCTCCGATCCCTTTTCGACCCCCGATGGCGCGGCTGAAAACGGCAACGACAATGTCATAGCGCTGCCGGATCGCGCACCGGAAATGGACGAGTCGGAGGTCGAGCCTGACTCACCGCTGTCCGCCGGCCTGACCCAACTGAAAATAGCCGATCCGTCATTTGAGGTCGCACCGTTCCTGCAAGGCGCCCAGGCCGCCTTCGAGATGATCATCAACGCTTATGCGACCGGCGACGGCAAAACGCTCAACACGCTCCTGTCGGCGGAAGTGTACGAAAACTTCGCCGGCGCCATCCGCTCCCGCGAACTCGCGAACAACACCCAGGAATCGACGCTGGTCGGTATCGAGGACGCCGAATTGCTCGAGGTGGAAATGCAGGGCGACGATGCTCTCGTCACCGTCAAGTTCGTCAGCGAACAGATCAACGCCACGATCGACGATAATGGCGAAGTGGTCGACGGCGACCGCAACACGGTCGTAACGGTAACGGATGTTTGGACCTTTGCGCGCGACACGGGGTCGTCCAATCCGAACTGGAAGCTGATCGCCACCCGCAGCCCTTCCTGAGCCCAATACAATGAGAACGCCGTCGATATGCCGCCTCGGGGTGGTCATGTCGCTTGCATCGCTGCTGCTGTGGGGCTGCGAGAAGCCGCCGAAAAAAGCCGCGTTCGCGATAAACGCCGTATCCTTCTCGGCCTTGCCGGGGTGGCAATCCGACCGGCAGAGCGAAGCGCTCACCGCGTTCCGGCGTTCCTGTAAGAAGCCGCTGTCGTCATCGGCGTTCGTCAAGGTCAAGGCGTCCGATTGGGAAGCGCCTTGTGCGGCGGTTAAAACGTTGGCCGAAGACGACGATGCAGCGGCCCGTCGATTTTTCGAATCCTGGTTCAAACCGTTCGCGGTGTCCGGCAAGTCGGGTGCGGACGGCTTGTTTACGGGATATTTCGAGGCGGAACTGCGCGGGTCGCGGCATCCCGACAGCCGCTATAAACACCCGATCTATCGTCTGCCGGACGACCACGTCTCGGTCGATCTCTCGCGGTTCGACTCCAAACTCACCGGTCGGCATATCGTCGGAAGGGTCGAGGACGGCAAACTCCGCCCCTATCATCCGCGCGGCGCTATCGAGAAAGGCGCGCTTGCGAAACGCGGCTTGGAGCTGCTCTGGATCGACGATGCGATCGATGCGTTCGTCCTCCACGTCCAGGGATCGGGCCGGGTCATCCTGCCCGATGACTCGGTCGTACGCGTCGGCTTCGCGGGCCATAACGGGTTGCCCTACCGTTCCATCGGCCGCGCCCTGATCGAACGCGGGGCGCTGCGCCGCGGCGGCGCGGCATGGGACGACATTCGCGGCTGGATCGAGGCCAACCCCGATGAAGCGTCGGCATTGCTTGCCGTGAACAGCCGATACATCTTCTTTCGCGAAATCGACGGAGAGGGTCCGATCGGCGCCGCAGGCGTCGCGCTGACCCCCCGGCGCAGCCTCGCCGTGGATCGCCGTTTCATACCCTACGGCGTTCCCGTGTGGCTCGACGCCTCTTGGCCGAACGACCCGGACCGGCCGTTGCGCCGGTTGATGGTCGCGCAGGATACGGGGGCGGCGATCCGTGGCGCGGTGCGCGGCGATTTCTTCTGGGGTTACGGGCCCGCAGCGCTGGCCTTCGCCGGGAAAATGAAGAGTCGTGGCCGTTATTTTCTGCTATTACCGCGTGATGCGGCGGCGCGCCGCGTTGGCAGTTAGTGGAAAAACCCGGGAGTTAGGATGTCCGAGAACCGTCCGCAAGTCGCCCTGTTCGTGACCTGTCTGGTCGATTTGTTTCGTCCGGTCGTCGGGTTCGCCGCCGTATCGCTGCTGGAACGCGCGGGCTGCACCGTCGCCGTCCCGGCTGCCCAGACCTGTTGCGGCCAGCCCGCCTTCAACAACGGCGACCGCGCCGACGCGAAAGCGATCGCGGCGCAAATCATCGAGGCCTTCGAAGGGTTCGACTATGTCGTCGCGCCCTCGGGCTCGTGCGGCGGCATGATCGCCAAACATTACGAGGAACTGTTCGACGGCGATCCGGCGATGGCGGTCCGCGCCCGCGACCTTGCCGGCCGCACCCACGAGCTGATCTCTTTTCTGGTCGACGTGCGCGGCATGACGGATGCGGCGGCGGCCTACGACGGCGTGGTGACCTACCACGATTCCTGCTCCGGTCTGCGCGAACTCGGCGTGAAACGACAACCGCGCGCCTTACTGTCCACCGTCGAGGGACTGACATTGAACGAGTTGCCCGGCGCGGAAATATGCTGCGGCTTCGGCGGCACCTTCTGCGTCAAATATCCGGACATTTCCAACAACATGGTCGGCGATAAGACGGCGGACATCGAGGCGACCGGCGCCGGTACGGTGCTGGCGGGCGATCTCGGCTGCCTCATGAACATGGCGGGTAAATTGTCGCGCGGCGGATCGAAGGTCCGCGCCCGTCACGTCGCGGAGGTGCTTGCCGGCATGACGGACGAACCCGCGATAGGCGAAGGGCAAGCCGAATGAAATCGACGTCGCCCCGGTTCAAGGAGAACGCCCGCGCGGCGCTCGCCAACGAGACGCTGCAATCCGCGCTCGACAAGATGGAAAGCGGCTTCGTCGTCAACCGCGCCGCCGCGGCCGCCCGCCTGCCGGAGTTCGAGGCGCTGCGCGACCAGGGCCGCGAGATCAAGAACCACACGTTGGCGCATCTCGATTTCTACCTCGAAGCCTTCGAGACCAAGGTGCGGGAGGCCGGGGGCACGGTGCATTGGGCGGCCACGGCGGAAGACGCACGCCGCATCATCCTCGACATCTGCCGTTCGGTCGACGCCAGGACGGCGACCAAGGGCAAATCGATGATCACCGAGGAGATCGGCCTCAACGCCTATCTCGAAGCGAACGATATTCAGCCGGTCGAGACCGACCTGGGCGAATACATCATCCAGCTGCGCAACGAGACGCCGAGCCATATTATCGCGCCGGCGATCCACGTGCGAAAAAACGAGGTGGCGGAAACCTTTCATAAGGCGCACGACCATCTCGACCCGGATCGCTCGCTGGAGGAGCCGCGCGCCTTGCTGGATGAGGCGCGCGCCGAACTGCGGCAGAAATATATCGATGCCGATGTCGGCATCACCGGCGCGAACTTCCTGATCGCCGAGACCGGCTCCAGCGTCATCGTCACCAACGAGGGCAATGGCGATTTGACCCAGACCCTGCCGAAGATCCACATCGCCGTCGCCAGCCTCGAGAAAGTGGTGCCGACCTTTGAGGACGCGACGGTCCTGCTGCGGCTGCTGGCGCGGTCGGCGACCGGCCAGGAATTCTCCAGCTACACGACCTTCTCGACCGGGCCGCGCCGGCCCGAGGATCCGGACGGACCGGAGCAGTATCACGTGGTCCTGCTCGACAACGGCCGGTCCGGCATGCTGGGGACCGCGCTGCAGGAGGCCCTGCGCTGCATCCGTTGCGGCGCCTGCATGAACCATTGCCCGGTCTACGGGTCGATCGGCGGCCACGCCTATGGCTGGGTCTATCCGGGGCCGATCGGCTCGGTCCTGACGCCGACCTTTATCGGCGTCGAAGAGGGCCGCCATTTGCCGAACGCCTCGACCTTCTGCGGGCGCTGCGAATCCGTCTGCCCGATGCGTATCCCGCTGCCCAAGCTGATGCGGCATTTCCGCGAACAGGCCTTCGAGCAAAAGCTGTCGCCGGCGACCGAGCGGATGGGGCTCGGCCTCTGGGCCTTCTTCGCGCGGCGTCCGGCGCTGTACCGCTGGGCGACCGGGCTGGCGATAGGGCTTCTGGGCGCGTTCGGCCGGCGGCGCGGCCGCTTCAGATCGCTGCCCTTCGCCCACGGCTGGACTCAATACCGCGACCTGCCGGCCCCACGGGGCAAATCCTTCCAACAGCAATGGACGGCACGGCGTGGCCGCCGGGAGCGCGAAAGATGAGTGGCCGCGACGCGATCCTGAGCCGGGTCCGCACGTCGCTGGGACGGCACGCGTTGGACGGCGACCGGCGCGCCGAAGCGCAGGCGCGGCTGGACGGGCATCCGCGCGGCATCGTGCCGGCGCGCGCCGACCGCGACAGACCCGGCCAGATCGATCTGTTCGTCGAGATGGCGGAAGGGGTGGCCGCGACCGTCGATCGCGTGGCGTCGCCCGACGACGTGCCCGGCGCGGTCGGGGATTTTCTGGCGCAGCGCAATCTCGGCACCGATATCCGAATGGCGCCCGACGAACGGCTGAACGACATCGACTGGTCCCGGCGCCCGATCTTGTCGATCACCAAGGGAGCGAGCCAGGGCGACGACGAGGTAAGCGTGACGGCCGCCTACGCCGGTATCGCGGAAACCGGCACCCTGCTGCTGCATTCCGGGCCGGCCAGCCCGACGACGCTCAATTTTCTGCCGGACAACCATATCGTCGTGCTGCGCGCCAGCCAGATCGTCGGCGCGTACGAGGACGCCTGGGACAGGCTGCGGGCGGCCGGCGCGTTGCCGCGCACGGTCAATATGATCACCGGCCCGTCGCGGACCGGCGATATCGAACAGACCATCATGCTCGGCGCGCACGGCCCGCGCCGGTTGCACATCGTCCTGGTCGAGGATGAGTAAGGGTGGGCAAGAAGTCGGAGGAAGATAGCGCGGTATGGCGGTCGGTGACTGCGGACGTGACGCCGTTGCACGGCCGTAAGAAACCGCTGGCGCCGACGCAGCCTTCGAACGCCGAGAAATCAAACCGCCCCGCCCCGCCGACGGCGCCGGCACCGGCGCGAAAACCGCCGGAACCGCTGAAACTGGGCGGCGCGCCCGGCGTCGACCGGCGGACGGCGGAGCGTTTGCGCCGCGGACAGCTGCCGATCGAGGCGCGGCTCGATCTGCACGGCCACACGCGGGAATCGGCGCACCGCGCGCTGAGCGGTTTCCTCGCCGCGGCGTGGGATACCGGCCGCCGGACCGTGCTGATCGTCACCGGCAAGGGGCAGGGCATCCTCAAGGATGCGGTGCCGCGCTGGCTCAACGAGGCCCCCAACCGGGGCCGCATCCTGATGGTCGCCCAGGCGCAGCCCAAGGATGGCGGCGGCGGCGCGCTCTACGTCCTGCTGCGGCGCCGGCGATGACCCCGTTCGGCCTGAAAATCCGCGAATTGCGCAACGCCAAGGGCGTGACCCTGAAGGACATGGCGTCGGCGCTGGGCGTCTCGTCGGCCTATCTTTCGGCCCTCGAACACGGCCGCCGCAGCCGCCCGAACCGCCTTCAGGTGCAGCGCATCTGCCTGTATTTCAACATCATCTGGGACGATGCGGAAGAGCTCGAACGGCTGGCCGCGCATAGCCATCCACGCGTGACGGTGGACACCGCGGGATTGGGCGCCGACGCTACGGAATTGGCGAACCGCCTGGCTCAAACGATCCGCAAACTGCCGCCTGAAAAGATCGAGCGACTGTTGGCGGAACTGCGTGAAGGGTAGCCTCTACTTAAAGAATAAACTTGCTCAAATCCGCGTTCTTGGCCAGATCCTCGACCTGGTCGCGGACGTCCTGCGCGGTGATGCGGATCGTCTCGCCGCCGCGGTCGGCGGCGGTGAAGCTGATTTCCTCGAGCAGCTTTTCCAAGACCGTGTGCAGGCGGCGGGCGCCTATATTCTCGACGTTCTGATTGATCTCCGCGGCCAGCTTGGCGAGCGCGTCGATCGCGTCTTCGTCGAATTCGAGCGCGACTTCTTCGGTCGCCATCAGCGCGATGTACTGCTTGATCAGGCTGTTCTCCGGCTCGCGCAGGATGCGGCCGAAATCCTCTTCGGTCAGGGCCTGCAGCTCGACCCGGATCGGCAGGCGGCCCTGCAGTTCCGGCAGCAGGTCGGACGGTTTCGCCTGATGGAAGGCGCCCGACGCGATGAACAGCACGAAATCGGTCTTCACCGGGCCGTGCTTTGTCGACACGGTCGTCCCCTCGATCAGCGGCAGCAGGTCGCGCTGCACGCCCTCTCGGCTGACATCCGCGCCGTGCCGGTCGGACCGGGCGCAGATCTTGTCGATCTCGTCGAGGAAGACGATGCCGTTCTGCTCGACCGCGTCGATCGATTCCTTCACGATCGCCTCTTCATCCAGCAGCTTGTCGGCTTCGTCGCCGATCAGTACCTCATAGGATTCCGAAACGGTCATCTTGCGCGGCTTGGTGCGCTGGCCGAACGCCTTGCCCAGCATGTCGTTGATGTTGAGCATGCTCATCTGCGCGCCCGGCATGCCGGGAATGTCGAAGCTGGGCATACCGCCGCCGTGATCGACGACTTCGAGCTCGATCTCGCGGTCGTCCAATTCGCCCTCGCGCAGTTTCTTGCGGAAGGTCTGGCGCGTGCTGTCGCTGGCGCTGTCGCCGACCAGCGCGTCCAGCACGCGTTCCTCGGCGGCGAGTTCCGCCTTGGCGACGACGCTCTTGCGCTGCCGCTCGCGCGCCATGTGGATCGCTGTTTCCACCAGGTCGCGGACGATCTGCTCCACGTCGCGGCCGACATAGCCGACTTCGGTGAATTTCGTCGCCTCGACCTTGATGAAGGGCGCGTTGGCCAGCCGCGCCAGGCGGCGCGCGATCTCGGTCTTGCCGACGCCGGTCGGGCCGATCATCAGGATGTTCTTCGGCAACACCTCGTCGCGCATGGTGTCGTCGAGCTGCTGGCGCCGCCAACGGTTGCGAAGCGCGATGGCGACGGAGCGCTTGGCGTCGTTCTGGCCGACGATGAAGCGGTCGAGTTCGGAAACGATTTCTCGCGGGCTGAAGCTTGTCATAGGGATTCGATGGTCACGTTCTCGTTGGTGTAGACGCAAATGCCGGCGGCGATGCGCATGGCGGTCTCCGCGATCTCGCGCGCCGAGCGGTTGTCGTCCTCGATCAGGGCGCGCGCCGCAGCCAGGGCGTAGGAGCCGCCCGAGCCGATGCCGATCAGTCCGTCCTCGGGCTCCAGCACGTCGCCGGTGCCGCTCAGCACCAGGCTGACCGACTTGTCGGCGACGGCCATCATCGCTTCCAGGCGGCGCAGATAGCGGTCGGTGCGCCAGTCCTTGGCCAGCTCGACGCAGGCCCGCGTTAGCTGGCCCGGATGCTGTTCCAGCTTGCCTTCGAGCCGTTCGAACAGGGTGAAGGCGTCGGCGGTCGCGCCGGCGAACCCGGCGATGATACTGCCGTCGGCCAGCCTGCGCACCTTGCGCGCGTTCGCCTTGATCACGGTCTGGCCCAGGCTGACCTGTCCGTCGCCGGCCACGACGACTTCGTCGCCCTTGCGGACGGCCAGGATCGTCGTCCCGTGCCAGGTGGTGGTGTCTGTCATCGCGTGGAACCCGCCTCGTCGAACAGGGCGGCCTGTGCCGCCGGCCCCATCCATGTGGCGAATGACCCGTTCAGGTCAAGAGGGAATGCGTTCCAAGGGCGCGAATGGCCGTCCGGCGAGGGTGAGATAGCCGGGCTAGCTGCTCGGCGTTTCCTTATCGGACTCCGACGCGCTCGGGGCCTTCTGCAGCCATGGCGGCTCTTTCTCAAGCTCCGGCATGAGCGGCTTTCCGGCCGCGATCTTGGCCTTGATCTCCTTCGTGGCTTCCTCCAGGCGGAGGAATCGCTCGGCGGATGTGGGGTGCGTATGGGCCGCCGAAAGGTCCTCGACCTTCGCCTTGATCGCCCCCATGCGGCGCCAGAGGTTGGCCGCGCCGTCGATCTTGTATCCGGCGCGCGCCAGGTAATAGAGCCCGACATAGTCCGCTTCCGACTCGAACTCCTGGGAATAGGTCCGCCCGGCGATATTTCCGCCCGCGCGCGAGAACGCGCCCTGCGTGTTGACGCCGGCGATCGCCGCCAGAACATCGAGCACCAGCCCCGCCGCGGCCCCCGCCGTCTGGTTGGTTTGCCGCTTTTGAACATGCCGCATGGTGTTGTGCGCCAGCTCATGGGCGATAACCGTCGCCAACTCGGTGTCGTTGTCGGCGAACCGCATCATGCCGGCCGCGATGAACACGAGTTTGCCGTCTGCGGCCGCGTTGACGATTTCCTTGGGCTGGTAGAGCACCGGATAGTCGCACAGAATATCCGGACGAATCGAGAAATCGATCTGTTTACCGGCGCGCCTGACGGCGAGACTGAAGACCTGGCTTTTCGATTTCGCGTAGGCGTCGACTTTCTTTTTGAAGTCTTTCTTCGCGCCCTCCCCGCTGACGATCGGTTCGTCATCGAATTCCAAGATTGTATCGCCTGCCTGGACGCCGGCGCGCGCCGCGGGTGACCGCTTTGTGACATCGATGACGACGGGAAGGCTGCTCAGCCCGAAGGCTTCCGTCGCCGCCTCGCGCTCCGGTTCGCTAAAGTGCTGCGGTGTCGCGGCCCGGAAGCCGATGGCGGGCTTGACCTTTTCGCCGCACATCGCCGTGCCCTTGTGATAGATCGGATAGGCGATGTTTCGCAGGCGTTCGCTCTGGCTCAGACGGTACCGCAGAAGCGCGACTTCCTGTTTTCGCGTTTCCGCCGCCAGTGCCGCCGATTCCGGTTTCGAATTCTTGAAAACCGGTGCCGCGCAACCGGCGATGGACACCGCCAGGGCGGCAAGCATGGTGCGCCAGACGGCTTTGCGCGTTGTTCGAGGGGCGTTTCGCATCGGCCTAGTTTCTATCATTCCGGGATAAAACACACTTCTTTTCTAGAATGACACAACCGTATAGTTGCTGGCTCTTTTACATCAGTGCTGTTAAAAACCCCGCGTTCTTGCCATTGGGGATTTGTCATGCGCGCGGCGAATGTTGAGCGTAATACCAAGGAAACCCGAATTTCCGCGAGCGTCGCGCTCGACGGAACCGGAACCTATGACGTACAGACCGGCATCGGCTTTCTCGATCACATGCTGGAGCAACTCTCCCGGCACAGCCTGATCGACCTGACGGTGCGCGCCGCGGGCGACCTGCATATCGATTCCCATCACACGACCGAAGATACCGGCTACACGATCGGCGAAGCCGTCAGTCAGGCGCTGGGCGATAGGGCCGGGATCCGACGTTACGGATCCGCTTTCATTCCCATGGACGAGACCTTGACGCGGGTCGCGCTCGATTGTTCCAACCGGCCCTATCTTGTCTGGAACGTCGGGTTTTCACGGCCGAAACTGGGCGAGGTGGATACCGAGCTGTTCAAGGAATGGTTCCAGGCCTTCGCGCAGTCCGCGGGCCTGACCCTGCATGTCGAAACCCTGTACGGCGAGAACAATCACCATATCGTGGAGTCCTGCTACAAGGGGTTGGCGCGTGCGCTGCGCCAGGCGATCGAGATCGATCCGCGGCAGGCCAGCGCGATCCCGTCGACCAAGGGCGTCCTCGGCGGATCGCTTTAGCAACGCTTTCGGACAAATAGAGGATACGGGGCGGGAAAATGACGGTCGCCATCATCGACTATGGCTCGGGAAATCTGCGTTCGGCGGCGAAAGCCTTCGAGCATGTGGGCACGGCGCCGGTCGCGGTTACCTCCGACCCGGACGAAGTGACGCGCGCCGACCGCATCGTCCTGCCGGGTGTCGGGGCTTTCGCCGACTGCCGCCGCGGTCTGTACGCCCTCGACGGTATGGTCGAGGCGTTGATCGACGCCGTCGTCGCCAAGGCGCGGCCTTTCCTCGGCATCTGCGTCGGCATGCAATTGATGGCGACGCGAGGCCTGGAACACGGCACGCATGACGGCTTCGGCTGGATCGAAGGCTCGGTGGAAGCGATTTCGCCGATGGACAAAACGCTGAAGATTCCCCATATGGGCTGGAACGATCTCACCTTGCGCGGCGAGCATGCGCTGCTGGCGGGTTTGGAGTCGGGGCAACATATGTACTTCGTCCACAGCTATCATCTGGCGGCGGTCGATGAACGGGATGTCCTGGCGACGGTCGACTACAGCGGTGCGGTGACGGCGGTTGTCGGACGCGACAACATGGTCGGCACGCAGTTTCATCCCGAAAAGAGCCAGGCGCTCGGCTTGCGCCTGATCGAGAATTTTCTCAACTGGAACCCGTAAATGGCAAAACAAGCGAACAATAAGCCGAAGAAATCTTCGATCGAGGTCAGCAAGATATCGGAGATCGGAGGTTCGGATCTAAACGATCTGTGCGATGCCGCGGAAGCTGCGATCGAAGAGGGCGGCGGCTTCGGTTGGCTGAAACCGCCGCCGCGCCAAACCCTGGAGAACTTCTGGCGTGGCGCGCTCATGGTGCCGGAGCGGGTGGTCTTCATCGGCCGGCTCGACGGCGTCATCGTCGGCTCCGGGCAGCTCGTCCGGCCGGCCCGAAACAACGAGGCGCGGGCGTTGTCGGCGACCCTGACGACCAACTTCGTGGCACCCTGGGCGCGAGGTCACGGGCTGGCGCGGGCGCTTACCGCGACGGTCGAGGAAGCGGCGCGGCGCGACGGGTTCCTGGTCCTGAACCTCGATGTGCGAGCGACGCAGCAGGCGGCGATTTCGCTTTACGAGAACGCCGGCTATGTCCGCTATGCCGAGCATCCGCAATACGCCCGCGTCGACGATGATTGGGTCGCCGGCTATTTCTATTACAAGGACCTTCAAGGCGCGGAATGATTCTCTATCCGGCGATCGATCTGAAAGACGGGGTCTGCGTCCGGCTGCAACGCGGCGAAATGGACCGGGCGACCGTCTTCAACGACGATCCCGGCGCGCAGGCGAAACAGTTCGCCGATGCGGGTTGCGCGTGGATTCACGTCGTCGACCTGAACGGTGCGTTCGAAGGCAAACCGGTGAACGCCGCGGCCGTCGAGGCGATCCTCGCCAATGTCGATATTCCGGTCCAGCTCGGCGGCGGCATCCGCTCGCTCGACATCGCCGCCGACTGGCTGGCGCGTGGCGTGCGGCGCATCGTTCTCGGCACCGCCGCGGTCAAGGATCCGGCGATGGTCGTCGAAGCCTGCCGCCGCTGGCCGGACCGGGTCGCCGTCGGGATCGACGCGCGCGGCGGTTTCGTCGCCGTGGAAGGGTGGGCCGAACAATCGACCCTGTCGGCCTCCGAACTCGCCAAACGGTTCGAGGATGCCGGCGTGGCGGCCATCGTCTACACCGATATCGACCGCGACGGGATGATGAAGGGCGTCAATGTGGAGGCCACCGCCGCGCTCGCTGCCGAAACGGCCATCCCGGTCATCGCCAGCGGCGGCATCGCGTCGCTCGACGATCTGCGGGCCTTGCGCGCGCGCGGGAACATCGCCGGCGCGATCAGCGGGAGGGCGCTCTATGACGGTCGGCTCGACATCGGCGCGTCGCTCGCCGAGTTGCGCACCGCATAGGAACGGGACATGCTGAAGGCGCGGATCATCCCCTGTCTCGACGTGAAGGACGGCCGCGTCGTCAAGGGCGTCAACTTCGTCGATCTGCGCGACGCCGGCGACCCGGTCGAGCAGGCGCGGGTCTACGACGCGGCGGGCGCGGACGAACTCTGCTTCCTCGACATCACCGCCAGCCACGAGAACCGGGACACGATCTACGAGGTTGTCTCCGGTACCGCGGAACAGTGCTTCATGCCGCTGACCGTCGGCGGCGGGGTGCGTACGACCGACGATATCCGCAAGCTACTGCTCGCCGGCGCCGACAAGGTCTCGATCAACACCGCGGCGGTGCATCGGCCGGAGTTCGTATCGCAAGCCTCCGAACGGTTCGGCTCGCAATGCATCGTCGTCGCGATCGACGCCAAGAGCGTCGGCGCCGACCGCTGGGAAATATTCACCCATGGCGGGCGTAAACCGACCGGTATCGACGCGGTCGAATGGGCCAAGCGTATGGTCGGCAACGGCGCCGGCGAAATCCTGCTGACCTCGATGGACCGGGACGGCACCGGCATCGGCTTCGACATCGCCCTGACGCGGACGATCGCCGACGCGATCCCGGTGCCGGTGATCGCCAGCGGCGGGGTCGGCACTCTGGACCATCTCGTCGACGGCGTGCGCGACGGTCACGCGACGGCGGTGCTGGCGGCGACGATATTCCATTTCGGCGAATATTCGATTGGCGAGGCCAAGGCGTACATGGCGGCGGCCGGTGTGCCGATGCGCCCCTGACAGGGATGCGGAAATCTGTTAACCAGACCGCGATGTCTGAAACCGACAACGATGCCCGCGTCCTCGAACGGCTGTTCGCCGTGATCGAAAGCCGGCGCGGCGGCGATCCGGACGAGTCCTATACCGCCCGATTGCTCGACCAGGGTCTGTCCAAGGCGGCGCAGAAACTAGGCGAGGAAGCGGTCGAGACGGTGATCGCGGCGCTCGGCGAGGACGATGCCGCGCTGGCTTCGGAATCGGCCGACCTGCTGTATCATCTATTGGTGCTGTGGGCGGCGCGCGGTCTCGAACCGGCGGAGGTCTGGGCGGCGCTTGCGGCGCGCGAAGGGGTCTCCGGGCTGGAAGAAAAAGCATCCCGAAAGGAGCGTTGATCCGACGATGGCTTATGACGACGACAACATCTTCGCCAAGATCCTGCGCGGCGAGATTCCCTGCGACAAGGTGCACGAGACCGAGCACGCGCTTGCGTTTCGCGACATCAACCCGCAGACGCCGGTCCATGTCCTGGTGATCCCGAAAGGCCGCTACGTGTCGATGGACGATTTCTCGGCCAACGCCCCGGATGCGGAACTGGCCGATTTCAACCGCGCCGTCGGCACTGTCGCGCGCATGATGGGGGTCGTCGAGAACGGCTACCGGATCCTCTCCAACCACGGCCGCGACGGGCACCAGGAGGTGCCGCATTTTCACATGCACGTGTTCGGCGGCAAGAATCTTGGCCGCATGATCAAACCGATCGACAAGTAGGACATCATGGCACGCACACTTACCATCGGGGCCGCGCAACTCGGTCCCATCGCCCGCGGCGAAGGCCGCGCGGCCGTCGTCGAGCGGCTGCTGGCCTTGTTGCGGCAGGCCGCGGCGCGCGAGTGCAAGCTGGTCGTCTTTCCGGAACTGGCGCTCACCACCTTCTTCCCGCGCTATTTCATGGAGGACCAGGCGGAAGTGGACACCTGGTTCGAGAGCAGCATGCCGAACAACGCGACGCAGCCCCTGTTCGACGAGGCGCGGCGGCTCGGCATCGGCTTCTATCTCGGTTACGCGGAGCTCTGCGTCGAGAACGGCCGGACGCGGCATTTCAACACCGCGATCCTGGTCGACGCGGCCGGCAATCTGGTCGGCAAGTACCGCAAGGTGCACCTGCCCGGCCATGCGGAAAACGAGCCGGAACGGCCCTTCCAGCATCTGGAAAAGCGCTACTTCGAACCGGGGAACCTCGGGTTTCCGGTCTTTCAGGCGTTCGACGGCGTCGTCGGCATGTGCATCTGCAACGACCGGCGCTGGCCGGAAACCTATCGGGTCATGGGCATGCAGGGGGTCGAGCTGATCATGCTCGGCTACAACACGCCGCGCTTTTTCGCGCCGGCGCCCGACCTCAACCGGCTGGCCGACTTCCACAACCACCTGGTGCTGCAGGCCGGGGCCTACCAGAACGGGTCGTGGGTCGTCGCCGTCGCCAAGGCGGGCGAGGAGGAAGGCTGCGATTTGATCGGCGAAAGCTGCATCGT
>CAYLTU010000007.1:0-46852 GCA_964386465.1 uncultured Rhodospirillaceae bacterium | reverse complement strand
ACATCGAGAAGCATACGCCTCATTCTACCGACGTCAGTCGGTAGTGGTTAAATTTGAACGTCGGTATCGTCCCTTATTCGGCGACGGTAAATTTGGGAGCCGCTGCCTTGGGTATCGTCAGCGACGTCGTCGCCGACGATTTCGATCCGGACGATGACGAAAAATGGCATGGCTGCGTCATGGCGCGATCTTATCCTAACGATGTGCTGGACGAACCGGGCGGCGGCGGGCAGCAATGGTTCCACTATTTCTGGGAGTCGGCCGCGGATAACGATTGGCCGGTCGCCGATACGTCGCCGTCATTGTGCAACAATAGCACCGGCCCGAATGTCGCGTGTCCGACGCCGATTACGCCTCTGACCAACGACAAGACCGCCCTAGACAGTGCGATCGGCGCAATGGAAGCGTGGTGCCGTGGCGGGACCTTCAGCAACGTCGGGATGGCTTGGGGATGGCGGGTGCTGTCGCCGGAAGCGCCGTATACGGATGCGCTGCCATATAACACACCCGGTTACGATAAAGTCGCGATTCTGATGACAGATGGCGTCAACGGGTACTTCAAGAAACCGGGAAGCCCGTTCACCTCCGACTATTCCGCTTACGAACGGCTCAGCGAAGGCAATCTTGGCACCACGAGCAAGAGTGCTGCCAAGACGGAGTTGAACAACAGGCTGACCGAAGTCTGCACCAATATGAAAGACGCCGGAATTATCATCTACACGATCACATTCAAACTGAATAGCCAGACAACCAAGACGATCTATCAAAATTGCGCAACCGATCTTGGAAAATACTTCGATTCGGGAGATGGTGAGGCGTTGGAGCAGGCATTCCGCGATATTGCGGAAGAACTGATCAACCTGCGGGTCAGCAAATAGAGCATGGAACCATATAGATAGAAAAAATTTGCGTTAACTTTCGCTTAAATATTGGCTAATACGGTAGTGGCGTAGCGGTTCAGTCGCCGCAATGCCACGGAAAGCGAACCGAGATGAGCTATATGGACTATCCGAATCAACCGCCGGTGGGTTGCGACGAATATCCGAACGGTCAGGACGGATCGTTGTTTCGCGCGGCCTTTGTTATCGGCGGCGGCAGCGCGTTGCTCTGGACCCTTATCGTCTACGCGGTCTGGCAGCTGATCTGAGTTGCGTTCGCTGCGTCAGCCGACCCGATAGCGGTCGATGACGGTTTGATCGGGATCGGCGCCGAGGCCCGGCCCCTCGGGTACCCGAAACGCGCCGTTATCCGCTTCGATCAATTCCCCATAGAGAGACGCTTCGGGCGATAGGTAAAATCTCTCGACCAGGCCTTCCGCGGCCTGAGCGGCCATCAAATGCAACGTCGCCACGAAACCCGGTCCGAAATAGGGCGAATGGGGCATGATCGTTACACCGTAGGACTCCGCGAGCGTGGCGATCTTCCGGAACTCCGTGATTCCACCTACCTTCGTGACGCTGGGCTGCGCGTAATCGACGGCGCCGGCGGCGAACATATTGCGGAAATCGAACGCGGTGCAGGCATTTTCCCCGGCGGCGATCGGCACGCCGCTTTCGCGCCGCAGTTCCGCGAGCGCCGGATAGTCCTCCGGCGGAAAGATTGGCTCTTCCAGCCAATAGAGGTCATAGGGTTTGAATGTCGCCGCGGCCTGGCGCGCCTGTGCCGGCGTCCAAGGACAGTTGGTATCGACCATCAAGGGGATATCGGGGCCGATCGTCTCGCGCGCCGCGCGGACTTCCGGCGCCGCGATCTCATGCAGCTTGATCCGCCTGAACCCCTCGTCGAGCGCGGCCTGACAGCGCTCCGCCACGATGTCGGCGTCGCGATAATGGAACAGGCTGGCATATCCATCGATGCTATCGCGCGCTGCGCCGCCCAGTAGCCGGTGCAGGGGCAGCCCGGCGGCCTTGCCGGCAATGTCCCACAGCGCGATATCGAGGCCGGACAGGGCGAAGATCGTAATCCCGTAACGGCCGAACAGGTGCATCGCCTTCTGCACGGAATGGTTCAATCCCGCAATGTCGCCCGCATCGTGTCCGATCACGATCGGTGCGATCATGTTGTCGACTACGGCCTGCACGGCGTGCCGGCAACCGTAGGCGAACGCGTCGCCGTAGCCGACGATGCCCGTGTCGGTTTCCACCCGGACCAGCAGCGTGGAGAAGACTTTCCATTCCTGGCCGCCCCAGCCATAGGGCGCACCGCCATGGGTGAAGGGAATGTCGAGGGCGATGGTGTCGATAGCCTTAATTTTCATGGTGCGGTTCCCGTCAATCGCGCGTTCTTGGTCGCGATGGTATAGGCTGGGCAGCGCTTGAATCTAGTGGAATGCGCCGATGAGCCATCGAGACCGGTTGCGCGACGCCCTGGCGGCCGGCGATATGGCGGCGGCCGAACGGTACGCCACGGCGGCGCTGCGCGACGACCCGAACGACGGCATGCTTGCCGCCCGGCTCGGCTCGATCCAGATGGCGATCGGCCGTACGGAAGACGGGGTCGTGAATTTGCGCAGCGCGACGCTGGCGCTGCCGGAATCGGGCGTTGTCTGGAACGAATATGGCGTCGCCCTGGCCGCAATCGGCAGATCCGGCGAGGCGGAAACCGCCTTGCGGCGGGCCTTGGGTCTGTCGCCCGAGATCCCGCAGATCCACAACAATTACGGCAATGTTTTGCGCGGGCGAGGCGCCTACCGGGAGGCGATCGCCTGTTATCGGGCCGCATTGGAGCGTCGGCTCGACTACACCGATGCCCGTGGCAATATGGGTGTCGCATTTCAGGAGGCCGGCGACGCGGCAGCCGCGATCGAGTGCTTCGAGGCGGTTCTGGAAGCCGCACCGGAAAACGGTGCGACATGGACCCATCTCGGTGCCGCTCTGGCCGCGCAGGGCCGGATCGTGGAAGCGGAAGCCGCGCACCGAAAGGCGATCGCACTCACGCCCGAATCGCCGGATGCCCACAACAATCTGGGCATCGTTCTGAAGGATCAGGGCAGGCTTGTCGCCGCACGAGAGGCCTACCAGGCGGCGCTTGACCGCGATCCGGCGGACTCCGGCGTGCATTCCAATCTGCTGATGTGCTTGTGCTACGACCCCACCGTTACCGCGCAGGACACGATCGATCTGCATCGCGGTTGGGCGGCGCTGCATGCGCCTGAGCGGGACGCCGATCCGTTCGATTTCGAGGGCGACGGTCCGCTGCGCATTGGCTATCTGTCGCCGGATTTCCGCGAGCATTCGGTGGCCTATTTCGTCGACTCGATCTTTGCCGCGCACGATCCGGAGGAGGTGTCGGTTTACGCCTACAGCGACGCCGCCGAACCGGACGCGACGACGGCGCGGCTGCGCGCGAATGTCGCCCATTGGCGCGACGTCCATTCCGATGACGACGCGACCTTGTACCGGCGAATTCGAGATGACCGGATCCAAGTACTTGTCGATTTGGCGGGACACACGGCGAACAACCGTCTGCCGGTCTTCGCGCGCCGCGCAGCACCGGTACAGGCGACATGGCTGGGCTACGGCATGACCACGGGCATGGCGCAGATGGATTATCTGCTGTCGGACGGCTGGGTCGATCCGCCGGGACCGGCCGATGCGTGGTGTACGGAGAAAATCCACCGCCTGCCTTCCGGGTTCATGTGTTACACGCCGCCGTCGGACATAGCGTTGCCGGCGCGAGAACCCTGGCGTCCCGTTACCTTCGGCTCGTTCAACAATCTGTCGAAAGTGAATGACGATGTCCTGGCGCTCTGGGCGCGCGTGTTGAATGGCGTACCGGATTCGCGGCTGGTCTTGAAATGCCGGCAGCTCGCCGACCCGATGATCGGCGACCGCCTGCGGGCTACTTTCGCGCAAGCGGGCATTGCATCGGACCGATTGACATTTGCCGGGCGGACGGCGTCGCGGGCCGAACATTACGCCCTGTACGGTACGGTCGACGTGGCGCTCGATACCTTCCCTTACAATGGCGCGACAACGACCTGCGAGGCCCTCTGGATGGGCACGCCGGTCGTCGCGTTGACGGGCGACCGGCATGTCGGCCGTTTCGGCCTGACGTTTCTGACCCGCGCGGGTTTCCCGGACTGGGTCGCGGACACGCCGGAGGCCTATGTCGCGATTGCCGCGGGATTGGCGCGCGAACGGCCGGATGCGGTTACGTTGCGCGCGACCGTTGCGGCCTCGATGCTGGTCGACGGCGCGGCGGCGGCGCGAGACCTGGAAGACGCCTTTTTGGACATGTGGCAGCGCTGGGAAAAGGATGGGAATGGCTGAGGAACTCAAACTGCATCTCGGATGCGGCGGCGTCATCATTCCGGGCTACGTCAATATCGACCTCAACATCCGGCCGGGAATCGATTTGCTGGCCGACCTGCGCCGCCTGCCGTTCGCGCCCGGACGGGTGGATTTCATCTACGCCTGCGCGGTGATCGAGCATTTCGAGCGCAATGAGTGGCGGTCGGTACTGGCGCATTGGTACGCGGCGCTCAAGCCCGGCGGCACCCTGCGCCTGTCGACCTCCGATTTCGAGGCCTGCGTCGCGCAATACGCGGCGGCGGGCAATATCACCGACGTTACCGGACTGATCATCGGCGGGCAGCGGGATTTCTACGATTGGCACGGCATGATTTTCGATCTCGACCTGCTGCGCGGCGGGCTGGAAGAAGCCGGATTTGGCGGCGTCCGGCGGTACGATTGGCGCAACACGGATATCGGGCGGGCCGGGATCGACGACTACAGCCAAGCCTACCTGCCCCACATGGACAAGGAGAACGGACGCCTGATGGCCTTGAATGTGGAGGCGGATAAGCCGGCGTAACATGGAACTGACCAGTTACGAGCGAAAGGCCGCCGGCGGCGGCGAGTGTGAAGCCGCCGCGATGGCGATGCGGATCGTCGCCGAAGCCGGAAGGCTGCTGGGCGCGCCGCGCCTGATAGAGATCGCGTCGGTGCATGTCGATGGCTGCCTGTATCACGGCGATTCCGGCGTACATTTCGCCGAACGCCTGGTCGCGGACGGCGGGCAGGTGCGCGTACCGACGACGCTCAATGTCGGCGCGCTCGATCTGTTGCACCCCGAACGGGTGCGCGGCAACGTCCATTTCCGCGACATGGCGCGACGCTTGATGGATGCGCATCTGGCGCTCGGTTGCGTGCCGAGCTTCACCTGCGCGCCATACCAGACGGGTCATAGGCCGGCGCTCGGCGAACATGTCGCCTGGGGCGAGAGCAACGCGGTGGCGTTCGCCAATTCCGTACTCGGCGCGCGCACGAACCGTTGCGGCGACTTTCTCGATATCTGTGCGGCGATCGTGGGACGGGCGCCTTATTGCGGGCTGCACCTTGACCGCAACCGGCAGGCCCGGGCCATCGTCCGCACCGACGAACTGTCGCCCGCGCTGAAGGATACGGATGCGTTCTACCCGGTGCTGGGCGCGTGGCTCGGCGCGGCTTTCGGCGAGACGGTCGCCGTCGTCGACGGATTGCCGCATGGTTTGTCCGACGACCGGCTGAAGGCCGTAGCGGCGGGTGCGGCGTCGACGGGCGCGATCGGGTTGTTCCACATCGCCGGCGTTACGCCGGAAGCGCCAACGGTGGAAACCGCCTGCGGCGGCGAGCCTTGCGCGGAGATATCGCTGACGCCGGAGATGGTGCGGCAGACGCGTGACAGGCTCTCCACGGTATCTGATGAGCGTATCGACGCCGTAGCGGTGGGCAGCCCTCATTTCTCGCAAGAAGAGTTCGCCGCGCTTGCGGCATTGGCGCGGGGCCGGATTTTCAATATTCCGTTTTACGCCTGTACGGGCCGTGCGGTGCTGGGCGAACTCGAGGGTACGAACGATCTTGCAATCTTGGAGGCGGCCGGCGTCACCTTCGTCGCCGATACCTGCGTCGTCGTCGCCCCGATTCTGCCGGAGGCGGGCGGCATCCTGATGACCAATTCGGCCAAATTCGCCCATTACGGACCGGCCAATACGGGCTTCGACGTGGTCTATGGCAGCCTTTCCGACTGCGTCGAATCCGCCGTAGCCGGCCGCGTGATCCGGGACGAGTCGCTATGGCGCTGACATTGCGGGGCGAAGTCCTGATCGACGGCGCGGGCGAGGGACCATTGTTCCGCATGGCCAAGCCGATCAGTTTCTGGGGCGGCGTCGATCCGGCGACCGGCAGGGTCAGCGACCCTCGCCACCCGGATCATGGCGTCAGCGTGGCCGGCACGGTGCTGGCGCTACGGGAAACCATCGGTTCGAGTTCGTCGAGCGCCGTCATGCTGGAGCTGATCGCTCAGGACCTGGCGCCGCGCGCGCTGCTGCTGGGGCGTGCGGACGCGATCCTGACATTGGGCGTGGTGGTCGCGCGGGAGATGGGCATGGGCTCGATCCCGGTGTTGCGGGTCGATATGGATCGCCTGCCGGACGAAGGCCTCTTGCGGATTGCCCAGGGCGGTGAAATTTTGTTTGCTGGCTGAGGCGCGCTGCTATGGTGCGCGCTGCTAAGGTGCGTGGAATGGATTGATCGAGAAACAGGCCAGGAATCGATGAGCGAGAACGTTCCCACGACGGCGACCCTGGAAGCGGTGCCCGTCCTCGATAAACACCGTTTCGACGAGGCCGCCCTGTCGCGCTTCATGGAAGAACATGTGGAGGGCTACAAGCCGCCGCTCGAAGTCGGGCAGAGCATGGGAGGCATGTCGAACCCGACATTCATCCTTCGCGACGGTAACGGGCAACGTTACGTGATGCGCAAGAAACCGCCGGGCAAGCTGCTGCCGTCGGCGCATGCGGTGGACCGGGAGTTCCGCGTCATCAAGGCGCTCGGTCCGACCGACGTACCGGTCGCCAAGGCCTACGCGCTGTGCGAGGACGAGGCGGTCATCGGCCAGACCTTCTACATCATGGAATTCAAGGACGGCCGCGTATTCCGCGATATGTCCCTGCCCGAATTGGCGAAGACGGAACGCACCGCGATCTACGACGCGATGAACGACGCGCTGGCGAAGCTGCACATGGTCGATTACGAGGCGGTCGGCCTCGCCGATTACGGCCGGGTCGGCGGCTATATCGCGCGCCAGGTCAGCCGCTGGAGCAAGCAGTACGAGTCCAGCAAGACCGAAGAAATCGTGGCCATGGACAAGCTGATGGCCTGGCTGCCGGAAAACATCCCGGACGACAGCCTGACGACCGTGGCGCACGGCGACTTCCGGCTCGAGAACATCATCTTCCACCCGACCGAACCGAAGGTTCTGGCCGTCGTCGACTGGGAGCTCGGCACGCTGGGCAACCCGTTGTCCGACCTCGCCTACAATTGCCTGCCCTATGTCTGGCCGGACGAGGGCCGCGGCGACCTGATCGGCATCGACTTCGCGAATTGCGGCATCCCGTCCGAAGAGGACTACGTCGCCGCCTATTGCAAGCGGACGGGCCGCGACGGGATCGACGATTACACCTTCTACGTCGTGCTGTCCCTGTTCCGCATCTCCGCCATCATCCAGGGCGTCTACTACCGCGGCCTGCAGGGCAACGCGCCGTCGGACGCGGCGCTGGAGCGCAAGGAAAGCTGCCGCATGCTGTCGGAAATCGCCTGGGCGATGGTGGAAAAGCGATAGGATCGCGATCATGGTCCGGTCTATCTGGCTGGTACCTGGATCTGTTCCCGCCATTTCATCGGGCGTGGCAGCGCCCAATACCGCAACGCCGCGCTCCGCGTGCTGGCGGCGGTCGAGCTTGTCGCGCTGGGCCTGTCGCTGCGGACGGCTGTGTCCGGATAAATCCACCCCTATGCCTAGTCGGGCCGACACGATACCGACCACGGAATGTCTCAAGTCGAGGGAAGAGCGGACGCCCATCGGTCATGGTCGCGACGGGGATTTGTAGCCAGGATCGGACTCTCGCACTGCAGCATTTTGCCCTTCCCGCCCGCAAGCATGGCCCGTCCGTTCACCTTACGGTAGGATCGCCAGCGCATTCTCTCTGGAGCCGACAAATGCAAAACCGCAGCGATGCCTTCATCGATTCTCTCGACCGGAGTGTCGAAGATATTGCTTCGGCCTGCACAGCTTGCGGTGCATGCGCAGAGGCATGTCCGACCCTGGCCGTAGCCGGGATCGATAGCAGCGACCCAGATGCGCTGACCGCCGGTGTGCGAAATGTGCTGCACACAGGAGAAGGGCCTGAAGCGTCTGAGACCTGGGCCAAGATGTGCTGCGGCTCTGGCCATTGCCTGACCGTCTGTCCGGAGGGCATCAATCCACGCTTTATGCTCAACATGGCCCGCCGCGCGATGAACCAAGCGAACCCGGAACCCGACCGCCGGGCCGCCGGTAAAGCCGCCTTCCAGAAAATGAGCCGCGGCGTGCGCGTGATCTCGCGGCTGTCATTGCCGCCGCACTTGCTGGAAAAGCTCAGCCCGCGTTCCCACCCGGAGCGGGACGAGGCACCGGACTTCGTCTTCTACACCGGCTGCAACATGCTGAAGACACCGCATATCGGCTTGCTGTGCTTGGATGTGCTGGAGGCGCTGGGCTTCAGTTATGAGGCGCAGGGCGGGCCAAGCGCCTGTTGTGGAATCTTGCCGACCCGGCCCGGCGACACCGCGCTCGGCGGACGGCAGGCATTCGGTACACTGGACCGCATGACGGCGTCGAAGACCAGCCAGGTGCTGTCCTGGTGCCCGACCTGCCAGATCCAGTTCGGCGAGACAGCCATCCCCGCCTACCGTGAGATTACGGGCACGAACCTGGACATGACCATTTTTCCGGTCTGGTTGGCCGGGCAGCTAGACCGCTTGCGCCCGATGATGACGAAGCGGGTGGAGAGGCGTGTCACATTGTTCGAATATGCGGGCGAGTTGGGCGTGATGGAGGCGGCGCGGGCGCTTTTGGGCGCAGTGCCGGGGTTGGAGGTTGTGCAGATCGAGACATCCGCGATCGGGTACACCGGCACCGCATCGGTTCAGTTAGGCAGCTACCTCAACGACACAATCGAGGCGGCGTATAAGGAAGCCGAAGCGGCGGGCGTAGACGTGTTTGTCGGCATCTACCACAGCGACCATCGCAGGTTCGCAGGGCAGGAGGCAGACTGGCCATTCACCATGCAGAACTACATGGAACTGGTGGGCGAAAGCATGGGCTTCGCGCGGGAAGACCGGTTCAAAGAGCTAAAGCTGATGGCCGACGCCGACGCAATCATGGCCGCATCCGCGGGGATGATCGCTGAGCACGGGTTGAACGCGGAGGAAGTACGGGACACGGTGGTTAAGGATTTGTTGGAGGGGTGAGAAACGGTGCGAGTTCTTCAACAGCCAAGAAGCGAAACAGCTGAAATCCGACATCATCGACGGCATGTCGGTAGTTGAGGGAACTGTGGAAGACATCCGCGAACGCCGCAACTTCTCAATTTAGCCAAAGGACTTCGTCGTCTCCAAATGGCGACGCGATGGTAATTTAGTGGCTCCCGGCAGGTAGACTGACAAGCATGGCGGCGACAATGGCTTCAGGCGCATCCTCCTGCATGAGATGACCAGCATCTGGCATCCGAATTAGTCGATTAGCAGATAACCTCGAAGCCAGTTCCTCGCCTTTGGAAACAGGGATCCACTGGTCATTTTCACCCCAAAGTACCGTAACCGGACATTCCATCATGTCGTATTCGGCCTCTACTTCGTCAGTGTACTTGCGATCCATTTGAGCGATCTGACGGTAAAAGGCGCGTTGCCCTGTTTCGCCGCGCCACGGCTCAATGTAGATTTCCAAGGCTTCTTTGGACAGTTGTCGAAAAGCCGATCCACAGAGATACGCGCGAAGAACGGCTTCGTGCATATAGCTTGGCATTTCCGCGAATGCAGTTTCGAACTGGCGAACATGCTGCACCAGTGGCGACCCCCACGGGGATATAGCGACAGCGTCAAAGATCGTCAGCGATTCATATCGTAAGCCGTCAATATAGTAACCTCGCAATGCCGTAGCCGCGCCGAAATCATGTGCCAGAACGCTTGGCCGATCGACACTCCATTCTTCGAATAGTGCAGCAAGGACCTTGTTTTGAATAGCAAGCGACACATCTTGCCCTTCACGCATCTCGGATAGTCCGTAGCCCACTAAGTCGTAGTAGTAGACCGTCCAGCGCATCGAAAGGGCCGGCACAATGCGCCGCCAAACTTGCGACGAGAACGGCGTTCCATGGATGGCGACCAATGGTGGTCCGTTTCCAGATTTTCCCCAACGAATTTTGTTACCGAGAATCTCGGTTTGATTTGAAAGCTCCAACATCGATCAATTCACCAAACGCTGTTTCCAAATCAGGTGAACCGGAATTCAAATCTTGTGGTGCGGCGAAGCCCCAAAATTCAGTTCAAGTGATCTTCTAAGAGTCTCTAAAAATTGGTTCGAAGCGCCCAAACAACGGCGATGCCAGCAATCATCGTCAGTGGCAGGTTGCGGGTTACGAATGCGACACCTAGCGCGACGGCCGCGCCGATCCACTCGTTAGGCCCACCGCTTACCAGCATTGCTGCCACAAGCGATACGATCAGGCATCCGGGGAGCGCATTCAATGCACGGGTCCAGGGCCCGCTTTCCGGGATATGCTGACCGAGCACGACCCCCAGATATCGCGTTGAAAATGTTGCAATTGCAAGCAGTGCGGTGATTAACAGCGGGTCAGTCACGATGTCTTATTCCTGCGAATAAGGCGCCAGTGAGTCCGCCGATAACAATTGCCCATGACGCGTCCAGCAACCCCGACCAAGTCGTGCAGGCAACCATTCCGACCGCAACCATCCACGGTTCTAAATCCTGGCGGCCGCCCCAAAGAGATCGGGAAATGGCGATAAATGCTGCCGTGAATGCGAAATCAATCGCGTAGGTTTTGGGGTCCGGAATGCGCGATGCGAAGAGGACCCCAAGAACGCTGGATGACACCCAGACTAGAACGAGCGTTGCACCGGCACCGATCAAGAACCAATAACCAATCTTCTGCCCTTGAGAACGTCTTGCCAGCGTCAGCGCCCAATTTTCGTCTGACGATAGATGTGCGCCCAGCATCCGCTGCCAAAGCGGGCGGCCAGTGAAGAGATCACGGACGGACGCGGTAATCAGTAACAGTCGAAGGTTGAGCGCCATTCCAGCAACAAAGGCTGCCGTGACACCCGCACCCGCCGAGAGGCGCTCTACAGCCACGATCTGAGAGGATCCGCCGAAAACCAGGAAACCCATCAGTCCGGTCTCCACCCAGGTAAATCCGGCCTGTGAGGAGAGCAACCCGAAGGCCAATCCGTAGACCACGACACCAATGGCAAGCGGGATAATTTCGCGCGCGCCAAGAATTGCCTCAGATGGTGCTTCACTTTTCATGAATAACCGTTTAAATTAATTTTAATGGTTAGTCAACTTGAACACAGCGATGTTCCGCCGTGGCAACCTCAACACTGCATCGGCGGGCATCCTGCGCTTGACCTGGTCAATACAATTTCGCACCGGCGCGACCCCGCTATCGCCATCGACCGCATGGACGGTGCTGAAAAGATCGCCCAATGGTTTGCGTACCAAGGTTTTTTGAGTGCGGACGAGGCCCGCGATCTAGTCCGGCTTTGCCAAACGCCCGGCGCTGAGGCAGCCTTCGTCTCTTCTGTTGATAGGTTACGCGGCGCAGCAGCCGAAATTTTCGACAACTTGGCGATTGGGAATGGGCCGCCTCCGGGCGCCTTTGCTCACGTACTCGCGACATCTTCCAACACGCGTATCGCTCTCGAAGAAGTGCCCGACGATAGCCGTCAGCCGGCCCAGTATTCATTGCACGGCATCAACACCGATATCGTCGTCGCGACGATCGCGCTTTCAGTTCTAGACGCGGTGTTCCGGTTGCCTCGGACACGCATTCGCTCATGTCCCCGCTGCGGCTGGCTATTTTTCGACCGCTCCAAAGCCGCGCGCCGGCGGTGGTGCAGCATGAAAGCGTGCGGGAATCGCGAGAAAGTCAGCCGCCACTACCGGTCCAAGCGAGACTAGTTGACGAACTCCGCAGTTCCATATCACTATGGTCTCATGAAAAGTTCCGCTCTATCTGGCGTAAACCGACGGTTAAACATAAAACCACCCGAGCGTCATTTCCGGGTTGGGTCTTGCCCCGTCAACAGCCTTCGCGCATCACGCCCGGTGCTTGGGAAGATCCAGACGTAAAACACTGAAAGCGGACATCACCACACCGATGTAGGATGCTGGGCGAACAGCGGAAGTCGATTTGGATCGTAGCGACAGCCGCTTGTAGCCATCTCCGAAGGTCAGAGCTGCCCTAATCGGACGGTGTTTTCACGGGTTCCGTTGGCATGGGAATACAGACCCAGTGTCCCCGGAACTATCGGAAAGACCCAGCAGGGCGTAGAGGCAAAACGAAGAGAGCGGTCGCCCCTCCTACTCGCCGCTCACCAGATCTTTGTAGAGATCGGGCCGGCGGTCGCGCCACCAGGGGAATTTCTTGCGCGATGCAGTCGCCTGATCGATATTGATCGTATGGACCAGCAACTCGGTCTCGGTGTCGCTAGCCTCGGCCAGGATCGCGCCGCGCGGGCTGACCACCATGCTGCGGCCGATATGATGGCGCGGGCCCTCGTCGCCGACCCGGTTAACCGCCACCACATAGGCGCCGTTTTCGAAGGCGCGCATCCGCAGCGGCAAATCCCAGAGCGATTGCCGATGTTCGGTGTCGCCATATGTTGAATAACAGATTGGCATGAACAGCACCTCGGCGCCGCGCTGGGCCAGTACGCGGCTTGGCTCCGGATATAGCCGGTCGTTACAGATTTGTATGCCGATCCGTGCGCCACAAACATCGAACACCGGCAAATCGTCGCCCGGCTTGAAATAGAACTTCTCGAAGCTACCGGTGCCGCCCTGCAGTTCGGTCGGGAAATAGGCCGGGATGTGGGTCTTGCGGTACGTGCCGACCGTCCGGCCTTCGGAATCGAGCACCAGGGCGGCGTTGTAGTAACTGCTCTGGGTCTTCTCCGCGAACGGAAATATCATGGCGAGGCCGCGCGCCTTCGCCGCTTCGAAGATCGGACTGATCCGGGAATCGGGCAGATGCAGGAAATAACGGTCGAAATCCTCTTCCAGCCGGTTGGGGAAGAACGGCGCCAGGAACAGCTCGCCGAAACAGATCAGATCGGCGCCGACATCTGCCGCCTGCTCGACCAATCGGCAGGCTTCGGTCACCCCGTCGCTCGGATCGTCGCTCGGCACTGGCCCGGTCTGCGCAAGCGCCACCGTCATTTCACGTCCCATGATCTACCTCCGGATAATTGATCTATTGCATAGTCGGCCCCGTACAAAGGATCAATGCGCGCGACCATGAAGTGCGTATGCACGACGACGGTGTCGTCTTTTTTCGACTTGAAGCGGAACGGGCCGACCACATTGTGGTAGCGGCGCGGCTCGAACGGGTTGGCGAACGGGTCCGGCCATTCCTCCAGCCGGACCTCGTCTGTGTGTGTCTTCCGCGGTATTCGAAGGAAATAGGTGGCGTCGACCATGAATATTTGCCCGCCCTTTTGAAAATGGGCTTCCGGGTTTTAGTATTGCGGCAAGACGACTTTCAGGGACGCCCCATGAGTTTCGACGCCATCATCGTCGGCGCCGGTATTTCCGGCATGTACCAGCTGTACCGGCTCCGCGAGCTGGGCATGAAGGTTCGCGTGTTCGAGGCCGGCAGCGATGTCGGCGGCACCTGGTACTGGAACCGCTATCCCGGCGCGCGGTTCGATTCGGAAAGCTGGTCCTACGGGTTTTCCTTCTCCGAGGAACTGCTGCAGGAATGGGAGTGGCCGGAACATTTCTCGGCCCAGCCGGATACGCTGCGCTATCTGAATTATGTCGCGGACAAGTTCGATTTTCGCCGGGAGATGCGGTTCGACAGCAAGGTCACGGCGGCCTGGTTCGACGACGCGACGGACATGTGGACCGTGACGACCGAGACGGGCGAGCAGGAGCGCGCGCCACTGCTGATCATGGGGTTGGGGCCGCTGTCGGCCTACACCTTGCCGAACATTCCGGGGCGGGACGACTTCGAGGGACCGGCATACCACACCGCGCGATGGCCGCATGAGCCGGTCGATCTGCGCGGCAAGCGGGTCGGTATCATCGGCACCGGCGCCTGCGGTATCCAGGCGATCCAGAAGATCGCCGGGGAGGTCGGGCATCTGACCGTGTTCCAGCGCAAGCCGAATTGGGCGGCCCCACTGCACAACAGCAAGATCACGCCCGAGGAGCAGGAGGAGATCAAGGCCAGCTATCCCGAGATCTTCGAGCGGTGCCGTAACACGGTGGCCTGCTTCATTCACAACCCGGACCCGCGCACGACCCTGGAGACGCCGCCGGAAGAGCGCGAAGCGTTTTGGGAGAAGCTCTATTCGGAGCCGGGGTTCGGCATCTGGATGGGCAATTTCCGCGACATGATGATCGACGCGGAGGCCAACGCCCTGGTCAGCGAATTCGTCGCCGGGAAGATCCGGCAGCGCGTGCGCGATCCGAAGGTCGCCGAGAAGCTGATCCCCAAGGATCACGGTTTCGGCCTGCGCCGGTTGCCGCTCGAAAGCGGCTATTTCGAGGCCTACAACCAGGACAATGTCCGGCTGGTCGATATCAGCGAGACGCCGATCGAACGTATCACGCCGAAAGGCATACGATGCAGTGACGGGGATTATGAATTCGACCTGATGATCTACGCGACCGGGTTCGACGGGGTGACCGGACCCTACGACCGGATCGACATCCGCGGCGCCGGCGGACGGCGGCTCAAGGACGACTGGATCACTACGCCGCGCACCATGCTGGGCGTCCAGGCCGAAGGGTTTCCCAACATGTTCATGGTGTTGGGACCGCATACCGCGCGCGGCAATATCCCCCGCAACATCGAGGAAATCGTCGATTGGATCACCGACATGATCAAATTCATGCGGGACAACGGCCACACGCGCGCGGAACCGCGCCCGGAGGCGGTCGACGAATGGGGCGTGATGGTCGAGAAGGCGTCCGAGATATTGCTGTCGAACAATATCGGCTCCTGGCAGACCGGGGTTAACCAGAACGTCCCGGGCCGCGACGTGCCCCGCGTGCTCGGCTACAATGGCGGTGCCTTCCGCTACCGCAAGCGCGGCCGTCAGGTCGCGGAAGGCGGCTACAAGGAGTTCGCCTTCCGCTGATTCGACACAGGCTTAACCCGCGATACGCGCCGCGTTCGATTTGTAGTTGTGCCGGCGCAGCTCCAGCCGCGCGATCTGCTGGCGATGCACCTCGTCGGGGCCGTCGGCGAAGCGTAGCGCGCGCATGCGCGACCACATGAAGGCGAGCGGGAACTCCTGGCTCATCGCGCCGCCGCCATGCGCCTGCATCGCTTCGTCGATGATCTTGAGCGCCATGTTCGGCGCCGCGACCTTGATCATGGCGATCTCCTGGCGCGCTTCCTTGTTGCCGACCGTGTCCATCATGTAGGCGGCCTTGAGGGTCAGCAGGCGGCACATCTCGATCTCGATGCGCGCGTTGGCGATGCGCTCCTGGGTGACGCCGCGGTCAGCCAGGGTGACGCCCCAGGTGACCCGCTCCATGGAGCGTTTGCACATCAGCTCAAGCGCCCGTTCGGCGACGCCGACGATGCGCATGCAGTGATGGATGCGGCCCGGGCCGAGGCGGCCTTGCGCGATCTCGAAGCCGCGGCCCTCGCCGAGCAGCATGTTGGAGGCCGGTACGCGGACATTGTCGAATTCGACCTCGCCATGGCCGTGCGGCGCATCGTCGAAGCCCATCACGTTGAGCATGCGGTGCACAGTGATGCCTGCTGCGTCGCGCGGCACCAGGATCATCGACTGCTGATTGTAGGTCGGCGCATCGGGGTCTGTTTTTCCCATGACGATCAATATCTTGCAGCGCGGGTCGCCGATACCCGACGTCCACCATTTGCGCCCGTTGATGACGTATTCATCACCGTCGCGCTCGATGCGCGTCTCGATGTTGGTGGCGTCGGAGGAAGCCACACGGGGTTCGGTCATCGCGAAGGCGGAGCGAATCTCGCCGGCGAGCAAGGGGTCGAGCCATTTGCGCTGGTTCTCTTCCGAGGCGTAGCGGACCAGCGTCTCCATGTTGCCGGTGTCCGGCGCGGAGCAGTTGAAGACTTCCGGGCCCCAATTGACACGGCCCATGATCTCGCAGAGCGGGGCGTATTCCATGTTCGTCAGGCCGGCGCCCAGATCGCTTTCCGGCAGGAACAGGTTCCAAAGCCCTTCGTCCTTCGCCTTGGCTTTCAATTCCTCGAGGATCGGCACGGTCGCCCAGCGGGTCTCGCCGTCGGTGACTTGGTCGCCATAAGTGCCCTCGTTCGGATAGACATGCTCGTCCATGAAAGCCTGGACGCGGAACTGAAGTTCTCTTGTTCGTTCGGAAAATTCGAAGTCCATGGGACCCCTCCCTGGGATAACCGTGCGATTGGCGACACCTTAACGCGAGGGAGGGCGGGCATGCTAGCCGTCGGGCGTTGAAAAGCGCTGCGGGCTTCGCTCTGCGGCGATTGGACGCGCGGACCAGGCGCCTATATTAAGCTGCGGCCCGGCGCCAGCCGTCGAGGACGCGTTCCGCGTTGTCGGCGTCCATAGACTCGAAATATTGCGTCATGCGCAGGCCGTATTCGGAAGTCTGGAAATCGCTGAATATGTCGGCGCTGTGCAGATGGCACAGGATCCGCGCGAAATCGTTCTGGTCGAGCCCGATCGCGCGCGTCGCGATCGCCAAGGCTTCGCCGGAACAATAAAGTGAGTCCTCGGCCCAGGCCGAATCGATATCGCACAGTTCCTCGAAGGTCTGTTTGAACAGGGTGAGATTGTCGTGCGTCAGCGCGTGAAGCAGCCTCGGGCCTGGCTCTTCTCCTTGGATATCGAGGGTGGGTTGATTGGATTTGTTCTCGAAGATGTCGTCGTCGATAGCCTCCAGCACCGCATCCGATACCGCGCGGTCGAGATTCTTCGGATCGACATTGAACCGTTCGGCTATGTACTGGCGCAGAGAATCGCCGACCCAATCTGCCATGCGCATCGCCATGTCGAGGTTTAGGTCCTTGCGGCCCAGAAGTGGCGTCCGATAGGCGTCTACCGATTGGGACTCGGCAACCAACTCGTCCATGGTTTTAGCAGAGATTTTCGCACCGTCGTTCTGCAGAAGCGATACGACGACACTTGAATCGCCGGTTTCGACAAGGGCCGCGCTAACGTTCTCCGATAGAGTTTCTCGTCTCGAGACCGCGAGTGCGTGTTGCCGCGCATGCCGCGCTACGATGCCGACCAAGTCCTGGTCGCCCAGCATCGGACTCTTTTCCAAAAGAGGGTACGCGACGTCGATGACGTCGTTGGCCAGAAGACAGATAAGGTCGTGCGGCGCGTCGTCGCGTTCGGATAATTGATCGGCCAAGGCGCGGCGTACCGGCATTTCAACGTCCCGGACAAGGCGGCGCAGAATATCGCCGAGCAGCGCCGTTTCGGTTTGGCCCAGCGTCGTGTCGGGGGTCAGACAAACGCGTCCTAGCGCTGTGACAAGATCAGAACTCTCCGGCCGCTCGCTGCCGCTGGCAATCTCTTTCAACTGTTCGAAATGTTCTGTCTGCATAATTTTGATCTATCACTATTTCAGTATCAACAATGGGAAATAATCGGAACTATATTAAAGTAAAAACGGAAACGTCAAATATATTAATTTGTCATATACATAAAAATAATAATAAAAAAATTATCAAATATTGTATTTAAAATTTTATTTATTTTCCATTATTCGAGAAACCGTCGGATTTTGAATATGTTGCCGATTTTGGGAACGGTTAAAAAAATTGGTTTATGTGACGCCAATCACTGCCGATTGCTTGCATATCTGGTTTTCTATGCATGTTCGAGCGATGAGCTTGGACGGTGTTGCTGACAGGACAGAATTACTGATTGAGGACGATCTATGACGACGCAGACAAAATCACTCGACATTTCGCGGCTTGCCGGTACGGTCGGCAACCGCGTTCTTGCGGCGATATTTCTCGTTTATTTCGCGCCGGTGATGCTTGCAGTCGCGTTGTTGATCAAGTTTGACTCCCACGGTCCGGTTTTTACGCGCCATACCCGGCGCAATGCGAATGGAGAACTACTCGCGTTGTGGGAATTCCGGACCTGTATGGCGGACGGGACGAACCTACTGAATACAAGCGGATATGGTTCGCAGACCGAGCTGGGTGCATTCCTTTGCGAAACGCGTCTGGATTTGTTGCCTCGCTTGGTCAATATGTTACGCGGCGAGGTTTCATTTGGATCGCTGCTTCGATAGAATTTTTTGGCGGATTGACCCGGAAACTCGAGTAGAGAGTTTATCTTCGACGAAGGGGCGTTCCGCGGATGCGGGACGCCTCTTTGTGCGTCCGGAGCAGGGGAATAAGTAGGAAACCGCGCGAAACAATATTTCGTTGGCTTTGCCAATGCCGAAAGGAACGGTCGTCTTTTTCAGCTGCACCAACCGGTTCGCAATAAGCTGTTCGGATTTTTTTCTAATATATTGAATTTAAATAGAAATGCCGGATCTGGAGTTTTCACTGATGTCACCAGCGACTACACCATTTGGTCGACGCTAAATTCGACAAAATTGGCTAAAATACAAGACGTTAGGGAAGGTTTTTTTAGCATGCATGAATTCGAGAACGGCCGCAGGGTGTTCGGAAGCTAGGTAATGGCGCTTCCGAGGCATCATGGCGAAGAAGTGGTTCCGGACGTTTTCCGGAGTTCTTCCGCTGCCGGATCGGCGACCGTCGTCGGCGCGCAGGCGCCCGTGATGCTGCCGAGCGGTCGGTTTGCCAGCGATGCCGAGTACCTTCAGCAAGGCGACGACCTGCTGCTGATCGGGCCGGATGGCACTTCGGTCGTTGTCCGCGATTATTTCCTAACCGATTCGCCACCCGACCTGCTGACGCCCGAAGGTGGTCGCATTACGCCAACGATCGTCGACTCGTTTACGCCGCCGGAAGCCGCCGGTAAATTTGCGCAGGCTGGAACAAGCGCTGCGGAGGCGATCGGCCAGGTCAGCAGCGCCGCGGGTAAGGTTTTCGTCGTTCGTACGAGCGGTGTCCGGGAAGAGGTAGGTGCCGGCGATCCGATCTTCCAGGGTGACGTCATCGAGACGACCGATGGCGCGGCGGTCGATATTCTGTTTATCGACAAGACGACGTTCGCCCTGGGCGGCGATGCCCGCCTGGCGATCGACAAGATGGTCTACGACCCCGATACGAAGGAAGGCTCGTCGTCGTACTCGATCCTCAAGGGCATGTTCGTTTTCTCCAGCGGCGAGATCGCCAAGATCAACCCGCTCGACATGACCGTGAAAACGACGGTCGCCACGATTGGCATCCGCGGCACGACGGTCGCCGGCGAGGTCCTGCCGGCCGGAGAGCAGAGCAAGTTCACGATCATCGAAGGCGAGATCATCGTTCTCACCGACGCCGGCTATGTCGTGCTGAGCGAGGCGAACGAGACGACTTTCGTCACCGGTTTCAATGCCCCACCGTCGGAGGCCATTTTGTTCAGCGGTGGCGAGATAGACGGCTTTTACGGCAGCGTCAGGGGCATTTCGAACGATTACTACGACCCCGATTCGACCAAAGGCGGAAAACGTTCTGAGGCGGATGGGCAAGAGGGTTCGGAAGGCGCCGCTGGCGGTGAAGGTGAAGGCGGCGAGCCGGATCTCGAACAACTAGCGGGAACGCTGTCCGATATCGCACCGGCAGCCGGTGGAGAGGGTGAAGGCGAAGGTGAAGGTGAAGGCGGTGCGCTGGTCGATGTAGTCACACCGCTAATTGTAGATCCGAATCCGTTCATTCCTCCCCCCCCCCGCCACAGATCAAGCTGCCAAAGATTGACGTCGATGAGCTTGGCGATGATGACGATGACAGTGGTTCGGGCGGCATCGGCGGCGGCGCGACGACGATATCGGGTGGTACAGTCGACGTTACGCTGACCGGTGATGCCGGGAACGATTCGCTGGAAGGTGGCGGTGGCGACGACACGATCGACGGCGGTGATGGCGACGACACGATCGACGGCGGCGGTGGCAACGACATGATCGACGGTGGTGGTGGTAACGACACGATCGACGGCGGTGATGGCGACGACACGATCGACGGCGGCAGCGGCGACGACACGATTCTAGCCGGCGAAGGAAACGATACGGTCGACGGCGGCGAAGGCGACGACGTGTTAATCGCGGGAACCGGCGGCGGCGACGACTGCTATGATGGCGGGAGCGGAAACGACACGCTGATATTTTCCAGTTCTGCCGCGCCGCTGATAATCGATCTCCTCACCGGAGACGCGGACGGCGCGGAAACCGACACGGACCAGTTCGTCAATGTCGAGAACGTCGTCGGTGGTTCCGGCGATGACACGATTAGCGGCGATGACGGCGACAACAGCCTTTCCGGTGGCGGTGGCAATGATGCGCTGAGCGGCGCCGGCGGATCGGACGTTATCCTTGGGAACGACGGGGATGATGGCATCGCGGGTGGGGCGGGCGACGACAGTATCGATGCGGGTGACGGTGACGATTTCGCCACCGGCGGCGCCGGCGACGACGTCATCTTGGGCGGCTCCGGCGACGACGGGCTTTTTGGCGACGATGGCAACGACAGTATCGACGGCGGCGACGGCGCCGACGGAATCGATGGTGGGGCGGGCGACGACGAACTGAGCGGCGGTGCAGGAGACGACAACATCGTCGGCGCGGACGGCGCCGATACGATGGACGGCAATGCGGGCCGCGATACGCTGGATGGCGGTGCCGGTGACGATTTGCTGCGTGGTGGCGATGACGACGACGTCTACCGCGTGACACTAGGGACCGGGTCGGACCGTATCGAGGACAGCGGCGGCGATGGCGACCGCATCGTTGTCACCGGTGTAAGCGAGTCGCTTGCCGAGTTCGGCGGCACCACCCGCGTCGGCGACAATCTCGTTGTCAGTTTGGGGGACGAGCAGATCGTCGTCGCCGATCATTTCGCGGGCGGCAATGTCGAAGCGATAACCTTCGAATTCGAGGACGGTTCGGAGCAAACGCTTGTTCTCGCGACAGATGAGACCGGCGGCGACGCGGACGGAATCCTGATCGGAACGGATAGCAGCGAAACGCTGAGTGGGGAGGGCGGCGACGATATCCTGATCGGTAACGGCGGCAACGATCTTCTGCTCGGCGGGGAGGGGAATGACACATTCCTGGTATCCGGCACGAATGACGGCTTCGACATGGTCAACGGCGGCGGCGGGTTCGACCGTATCCTCGGTGGAGAAGAGGACGATTTGATCGGTTTTTCCCGATTCACTGTCGAAGATGCGGTCGAGGGCATCGATGGCGGCGGTGGCGAAAATGTGATCCGGGGCGACATTTTTCGAAGTTCGCTTGATTTTAGCGAAACAGTGCTGGCGAACATTGCGCGGATAGAAGGCGGCACGGGTGTTGACACGATTATTGGGTCGACTGGCGCCGACACGATCGTCGGCGGTATGGGGAACGACCGTTTGGATGGCCGTAGCGGCGACGATGTGTTCCTGGTTTACGGGGCGGGCGACGGCTTTGACCGCTTGTCTGGCGGTTCGGGTTTCGACCAGGTAATTGGTGGCGACGGTGACGACGTGATTGGTTTCTCCACGTTTTTTGGCGAAGATACGGTCGAAGAAATTGATGGCGGCGGCGGTGAAAATGTGATCCGGGGCAACATATTTCGCAGTTCGCTTGATTTTAGCGAGACCGTGCTGGCGAACATTGCGCGGATAGAAGGCGGCACGGGTGTTGACACGATTATAGGGTCGTCTGGCGCCGACACGATGGTCGGTGGTGGCGGGAACGACCTTTTGAACGGCGATGCCGGTGATGACGTTTTTTTGGTTTTCGGGGCGGATGACGGCTTTGATCGCTTGTCTGGCGGTTCAGGTTTCGACCAGGTAATTGGTGGCGACGGCGACGACGTGATTGGTTTCTCCTCGTATTTTGGTGAAGATACGGTCGAAGAAATTGATGGCGGCGGCGGTGAAAATGTGATCCAGAGCGATATTTTTCGCAGTTCGCTCGATTTTAGCGAGACAATTTTGACGAACATTTCCCGTATCGAGGGCGGTTCGGGGAGGGACACGATTACCGGGTCGACCGGCAACGACTCGATCTTTGGTGGAGATGGAAATGACAATTTATTCGGTGGTGATGGCGGTGACCTTCTCGACGCGGGGAATGGTGCGGACCGGCTGTTCGGCGATGCCGGCGACGACCGGCTGATTGTCGAAAACGACGATTTCCTGTTGATCGATGGTGGCGCCAATATCGATACCATCGTGGTCGATTTTGCGCTCGATCTCACCAGCGTCGCCGACAACAGGATCGAGAACATTGAGCGTTTCGATCTCCGGGGCGGCTCGGATGTCACGCTGACCATTGGACTGGATGACGTGCTGGCGGCGGCGAGCGAAACCAACGCCCTGACCGGCGGCGATAGCGATCTGGTCGTTCGGCGCGACGCGGGTGACACGGTAAATGTCGTCGGCGATAACTGGGAGACCAGCCAGGAGTCGATCGATACCGACGAGGATGGCGTGGTGGAAGGTTACACCGTCTTCAACGACGCCGATACCGGCGCGACTGTCTATGTCGAGAACGCACAGCCCGCATAATCGGGATCGGTTTGTTAGGTTCTTTGACGTTTAAGCCGGTCGCACGGGCCGCACGCAGGCGCTACATTGAGCCTCATTCGGACATTGATGACTGCCGAGGGGGCGACCATGACGACCGCGAAACCACTGACCATACGCCTCAATGCCGCCGACAATGTTGTCGTCGCGAGAGTCGACCTCCTGCCCGGGACGGAAGCCGCTGGTATTGCCTGCGCGGGCACGATTCCAGCAGGACATAAGATCGCGGTCGAGCCGATCGCCGCAGGCGCCGCAGTTCGAAAATACAACCAAATCATTGGGTTCGCGAACGAAGATATCGAGCCGGGGGCGCATGTGCATGTGCACAACGTGGCGGTGCGCGACTTCGAGCGCGACTACGCCTATTGCGAAGAGGCGCGGCCGACGGACTACGTCGCGGAACGCCGGACTTTCGAAGGTTATTTGCGGGGCAATGGCCGTGTCGGGACGCGCAATTACATCGGCATTCTGACCAGCGTCAATTGCTCGGCCTCCGTTGCGCGCTACATTGCCGATGCCGTCCGACAAGAGGATCTGACGGCCTTTCCGAATGTCGACGGCGTTGTCGCGTTGGTGCACGGGACCGGCTGCGGGATGGCGGATACCGGCGAAGGATACGCCAATTTGCAGCGCACCTTGTGGGGCTATGCACGGCATCCGAATTTTGCGGGTGTGCTGATGGTCGGGCTGGGCTGCGAGGTCAATCAGATCGACTTCCTGCTCGAGGCCTACGGAATCGAACGGGGACCGCTCTTCCAGACGATGACCATTCAGGATTCCGGCGGTACGCGCCGCTCCGTCGAGCGTGGCGCCGCGCTGATCCGCGAGATGCTGCCCGAGGCGAACAAGGCGCGACGCGAGACGGTGTCGGCGGAGCATCTGACCCTCGCCTTGCAATGCGGTGGTTCGGATGCCTATTCCGGCATAACCGCCAACCCGTCGCTGGGCGCGGCGGTCGATCTGCTGGTGGGCCATGGCGGCACGGCGATCTTGAGCGAAACGCCGGAAATCTACGGCGCCGAGCACCTCCTAACGCGGCGTGCGGTCAGCCGCGAGGTCGGCGAGAAGCTGATCGAGCGTATCCGCTGGTGGGAGGCCTATACGGTGCGTAACGGTGGTGAGATGAACAACAATCCGTCGCCGGGCAACAAGGAGGGCGGTTTGACGACGATCCTGGAGAAATCACTCGGTGCGGCAGCCAAGGGTGGCACGACCAATCTGTGCGGCGTCTACAATTATGCCGAACCGGTAACCGAAAACGGTTTCGTGTTTATGGATTCACCGGGTTACGACCCGTGCTCGATCACCGGACAGGTGGCGAGCGGTGCGAATATCGTTTGTTTCACCACCGGCCGGGGTTCTGTCTACGGTTGCAAACCGGCGCCCAGTCTCAAGCTCGCGACCAATACTGCGATGTTCGAGCGCTTGGACGAGGACATGGATATCAATTGCGGCGGCGTCGTCGATTCCGGCGAATCCATAGACGGCGTCGGCGGCCGAATTTTCGACCGCATCTTGCAGGTCGCTTCGGGCGATTCGACGAAGTCGGAGCTTTTCGGTTTTGGGGACGACGAATTCGTACCTTGGCAAATCGGCGCCGTCATGTAGGAATGCGCGCCCGGCCTTTCGCCTCGTACAAACCAACCGAATTAGTAAAGAGCCATGACGACCACACAGTCACCAATCTCCGGTGATCCTGTTCCTTCCGCACAGCGTATCCTGTCGCTCTTCGCGACGATGTCTCGGATTCGAGCGTTTGAAGAAGCGGCGGAGAGAGCCGTGGGCGAAGGATTGATCACGGGCGCCGCACATCTTTCCATCGGCCAAGAGGCGGTCGCGGCTGGTGTTTGCGGCAACCTCCGTATCTCCGATCTGATCACCAGTACGCATCGTGGCCATGGCCATACGATTGCCAAAGGCGCGAGTCCGGAGGCGATGATGCGAGAGCTGTTCGGCCGCGCCGGCGGTACCAGCGACGGCAAGGGCGGCTCCATGCATATCGCCGATTTTTCGGTTGGTATGTTGGGCGCCAACGGAATCGTCGCCGCCGGCATCCCGATCGCGGCCGGAGCGGCGCAGGCCAAGCGGCTGCTGGGCGAGGACGCGGTCGTGGCGTGCTTTTTCGGCGACGGTGCGGTGAACCGGGGGCCGTTTCTCGAAGGGCTCAACTGGGCCCGGATCTACGACCTGCCGGTCCTCTTCGTCTGCGAGGACAACCGCTATGCGGCGCGGACGCGAACCGGCGAAATGACCGGTGGACCCGGGCCCGCGGCGCGGGCCGAAAGCCTCGGCGTCCCCGCCCATCCCATCGACGGCAACGACGTGATGGCCATCGACGCACTGGCCGGACGGTTGGTGGAGGAGATGCGCGCTGGCGGTGGTGGACCACAATTCATTCACGCCAAGACCTATAGGCAGCGGGGCCATACCGTCGCCGATCCCGGGACCTGGCGGCCGGCGGAGGAAATCGCGGAATTCCTCGAACACGACCCCATGATCCTCGCTCAGCGGTTTCTGACGAATTCTGGAATAGCGGCGGGCGATCTCGAAGCAATCGAGAGGGATGCTAAGCAGGAGATGGTGGACGCCTACGATATCGCTGCCGCCGCGCCCTGGCCTGACAACGCACTCGCCGCTTCCGACGTGCAGGATGTGGGGGGCGCGGAATGACCGTGATGACCTACAAAGACGCCTCGCGCGCGGCGCTCATTGAAGAAATGCGGCGCGATCCGACGGTGTGGACCCTGGGCGAGGATGTCGGCGATGGCGGCGTTTTCGGTCAGTATGCCGGCTTGCGCGACGAATTCGGCCCGGCCCGAGTGGTCAGCACGCCGATTTCCGAATCAACGATCATGGGCGCCGCGGTTGGCGCGGCGATGGTCGGTACGCGCCCGGTCGTCGAGTTGCGCTTCGCCGACTTCGCGCTTTGCGCAATGGACGAAATGGTCAATCAGGCCGCCAAGGCGCGCTACATGTTCGGCGGGCAGACGCGTGTCTCGCTGGTCATTCGTCAACCGATCGGGATGTGGCGTTCGTCCGCGGCGCAGCACTCGCAATCGCTCGAGTCCTGGTACGTGCATACGCCCGGTTTCGTCGTGTTGGCGCCGGGAACGCCGGCGGATAACCGCGGCCTTCTGAAATCGGCGATCCGTTGCGACGATCCCGTAGTCTTCATGGAGCACAAGGACAGCTGGGATGTCGAAGGCGATGTCCCGGACGGTGACGACGAAACGATTCCCATCGGTAAGGCTCAAATCGATCGGGCTGGCGACGATTTGACGATCGTCACCTGGTCCGGTGCGTTGCAGGTTGCGCGGCAAGCGGCCGAGGTGGCAGCCGAGAAAGGCGTTTCGGTGGAGATTGTCGATTTGCGCAGCCTGTGGCCCTGGGACAAGGAAGCCGTGTTCGCATCGGTGGAGAAGACGGGACGGCTTGTGATCGTCCACGAGGCGGTCAAGGTATGCGGCTTCGGGGCGGAAGTCGCCGCGACGGTCTCGGAAACCTTGAACGACCGGTTGAAATCCCCGGTTCGTCGTCTCGGCGCGCCGCGTATACCGATTCCCTACGCACCGCCCCTGGAGGATCTGTGCCGCGTACGCGTCGCTGATATCATGAATACAGTCGAGGAGATGGGCGTATGAGCACGCCGAACAAGGACAATATCACCCGAAGCCTGAACGGCGGCGAAGCCCTGGCGGAAATGCTGCAGGCGCACGACGTCAGTCTTATGCTCGGCATGGGTGGCTTCCAACTGCTGCCCTTTTACGAGGCAGTGCGGTCGCTTGGAATGAATCACAATCTGATCAATGACGAGCGCTGCGGCGCCTTCATCGCCGATGCCTATGCGCGGGTGACGGGCAAGCCGGGCGTGTGCGACGCGACCTTGGGTCCCGGCGTGACCAATCTTGTCACGGGACTGGTGGAATCGCTGAATGCGGGCGTACCGCTGGTTGTCCTGGCGGGCGACGCCAATCGGGAGCATGCCTGGAAGAACATGACCCAGGAGTGTCGTCAGGTCGATATCCTGACGCCTGCGGTCAAGGAACTCATCCGCATAGAGAGCGGCAAACGCATTCCGGAACTCGTGCGACGCGCCTTCGCGGTGGCGACCAGCGGACGTCCGGGTCCGGTGATCCTCGACGTGCCGGAAGACGTCTGCCATGAAACGCACGAATTCGCGGCTGACGATTTCTGGATCGAGGAAGAAACCAAGACGATCCCCGCGCGGCGTATCCGGCCTGGCGCAGACGACGTGTCGCGGGCAGCGGCGATGCTGGCGAAGGCGGAGCGGCCGGTGCTGCTGGTCGGCGGCGGCATCCACTTGTCCAATGGATACGAGGCGCTGCAGAGTTTCGCGGAAGCGCACAATATACCAGTCGCCCACACGATGAGCGGCAAGGGCTCAATCGCCTGTTCGCATCCGCTGTCGGCTGGCCTGTTCGGCCGTTACACCCGGATCGCGAACGATCTGATCGATACCTCGGACTGTCTGATGGTGGTTGGCTGCAAGCTGGGTGAGATCGCCACCAAGCGGTTCCAACTCCTGCCCGCCGATACGCCGCTGATCCAACTCGATGTGCTGGCCGAGGAGATCGGTCGCACGACCCGCGTGCATGCCGGGCTTTGCGGCGATGCGGGTGAAGGGCTGCGCGCGCTGGGCGAGGAACTTTCGGACAGCGCCGACGGCGCGAAGGCTAGGCGAACGGACTATGCCGCTGAAGTCCCCGTACGGATGAAGAAATGGCTCGACGAGGCGGCCGAGCGGCTTAATTCCACGGAGCGGCCGATCAATGTGGCGCGCATGATCAACGAGCTAAACAATGTGATGCCGGAGGATTCCATCCTCGTCGCCGATGGCGGCTTCTCCGGGCACTGGACCGGATTGCTGTACGACACCAAACGGGCGGGGCGGACCTATATCGCCGACCGCGGGTTGGCCTCGATCGGTTATGGTTTGCCGGGCGCCATCGGCGCGCAGATGGGCGCGCCGGATAGCCCGGTCGTCGCGATGACCGGCGACGGCGGCTTCAATATGGTAATCGGCGAATTGGAGACTGCGCTGCGCATGAAGGCCGGGGTAACGATCCTGGTCGTGAATAACGCCGCATCCGGATACGTGAAGGCGCTGCAGCACGCGGTGTATGACGGTAAGTATCAGTCGAGCGACCTGATGGAGACGAACTACGCGCAGGTCGCGGAAGCCTTTGGCTGTCATGGCATTCGCGTTGAGGATCCCGAGGCGTTGGCTGGTGCGATTCAAGCAGGAATGGCGGAAACCAGCCGGCCGACGGTCGTCGATGTTGTCGTAACCCGCGACCCGGGCAAGATGCTGCCGGCTGTCGACAGCCGTGTGCTCAAGGTTGAAAAAGGCGACCGGCCGGTCTGACCGCTATTTCCTTTTCAAGGCGGCGATCACGAGGTTCACGAAGTCCGGTGTGCGTATGCCTGGCGTTACGCCCAAGGCGGCTGCGGTCGCGTTGACCCTGGAAATCACGCCGTCGTCGTAGATCGATTGGGCGTCGCCGATCCGTGCGCTGTCGGCCGAAACCGTGGCGGCGGGGATATTCCGGCCGTCGAGGGCGGGTAGTCGGCTGATCCCGGCATCGTCTATTCCGATTCCCGCATCGTTGAAGACGGCTGCGACCGCATCATGGCGCAACGCCGTCTCCGGCCGGCCGCCCAACGCTTCGCCATGCGAACCGCAGATAACGATATGCTCCGCATCTTCCGGTAACAGCAGGGAAGCGGAATCCAGTCCCCAGACCGCGGGCCCACCTGTATTTTCGCGCAAGAGGATGCGATTCTCCGTCTGTGGTGGTGGGCTGGCCGCAACTGATTCCGCGCCACGCAGCAGATCGGCGCAGGCGGCACAGGTTTGTCCCGGCGCGCAACCGAGTTTCTTCGCTTCCGAATTGACATGGCTGACGGCGCCGCGCGACTTCATATCCGCCCCGTCGCCGATGCGCGCGGTGCGATACCCTATCGTGGCGGCGGCAATGCCGAGCGCGTCGAGATAGGGCAGTCCGGAAATGCCGGCCCTGTCTTTGCCCACGCCGGCATCGTTCAGGATGACCGCCCGCACACCGCCTTTTGCCGCCAGATAGGCCGCATATTCCGCACCGTGCGAGGCGGCGACGACGACCTGTCCGCGATGGTCATCCGTGAGTTTCGTTATGCTGTCCAGGACCGAGAGACGCACGTCCGGTTTTACCTCATTCATACAAAGCCTCTGCCCTAAGGGTCGTAATGAATGCTCGAATTCATGGCAATAATTATGCGGTCCTTCGCGCCGTGATAGGGTGGCGCGGAATGATACAGATACGACGGAAAAATCACTAAGTTGCCTTCCTTCGGAGTCGTGTCGAAACGCGTCTTGCCGTCGAGATAGGCCGTCCCGTAGTCGTTGTAGTTGTGTGCTGCGGGCCGTGGGTCGAAGAAGGCGTTGCCGCCGTCGGTTCCCGCCGAATCGCCAATATCGAGATAATATATCGCGCACCACGAGCAGTTTGGGTGGTTGTGGAAGTCGTGAAAGCCGCCTTCCCGCGTGATGTGGAACCAGCTTTCATGGAACTCCAGCGAGAAATTGCCGTCCTTCTCCCAGTACCCGTCATTGACATGTTTCGCGACCTCCAAGATTGCGGTGGCACAGAAACTTTTCAACGTCTTGATTACCGGGTCTTCGGTTTCAAAAAAATCGAACCTGCTCTCGAACAGGCCGCTCTTCACGTTTTCCGCAATGCCGCTCGCGATCGAAACGTCGTGCCGATTTTCTTCATCGTACATGAACCGTTTGATGGACTCGACGATTTGGTCGTGGACCGGATTCGCGATCGTATAAAGGGAGGTCGCCCAGAGTATCTGTTCCGAGACGGAAATTGGTTGGTTCTGCATTCGTCTTTGCGCCGCGCCGTTATCGATCAGGACCGTCTTGTTCTAACAGGTGCAACGGCAGCCGTCATGCGCTCAGGCGCTGTTGCACGATGCGGAACGCGATTATCAAAAGCAGTCCGCCTCCCGCACCCGCGATGTTTGCTATGCCATCGGCAAGGCCGGCCGACCGCGTGATGACAAAGACCTGCAGGAGTTCGTTCGTCGCGCCGGCGAGAAGCAGGCAAAGCGAGAGCCGCCACCAACCGGCCCTTGAAAATGCCAGACCGGCCAGTAATGCCAGGACTGCGTGACTCAAGAAGTGTGCGATGTACTGTCGGCGATCCCCTTTGATCTGAAATTGCGTCTTGCCGGCTCGAACGCTCTCCCGTTTTGCCGGCTTCTTCTTCTGACGTTTGGTTTCGGCCGCAGCCTTGGAGGCTTCCCTTTGTGTGTTCGCTTCAGCGGGCGCTTTGGGTTCCTTTTCCGCGGGGATTGCGAATTCGGCTAACCTATCGAGCGCCGGTTTGCTGGATGTCGACAACAAAGGTTGCGGCAGGATGGAGACCGCGAGAATCCCCGCGAAAGTCGCCAAAGTCATGCAGGCTATCGGCGCGCGGCGGTTTTGAATGAAGAGCGGTACAAGAATCCAAGCGCCAACTGCAAACCAAAGGAAGCGCAACGTCATTTCCGAGGCCGAAAACCAGATAGCTTCTTCCGCCGAATCGATCCGCAGTTTCCGAATTCGCAGTTCGCCTGACTTCCCGCCATGCAGGATGAATATCTGCATATTTTTTATGGCTGCGCTCGCGGGTATGACGGCGTCGTAGCGGTGCCAGGGGTGTGTGCCGGATTGAAATGCGACTTCGGACGGCCAGTATGCCATCCGATTCCCGTCGCCGTCGTAACTCTGAATGAGGACGCCGGCTTTCTGCCACCAGGCGGGCCCGGCTTCGATGCCGTCGAATCGAGCCTCGACCGAAATCAGGAAATTGTCGAACCGGTGCGGATTTTCGAGCGTTTGGGTAATAAATGTCTGACGACGACCGTCGTTCTTGAGCACGAGCGTCGCTGGAGGATTGGGAATTAGGTGTATGTCACCCTTCGTTGCGCGCCAATACCGCCCAACTTGTTGAAAATCCAGGTTCGGCAGTAAATCCTGTTGGACGATTGCATAGCGATCGTCCGCTTCAAAAACGCCAAGCGTCGCGGCGCTCAAAAAAATTATAGCGAAAAGCTTAATTTTCTCGGATTGATAGAAAAACTTGAGCTTTGAATCATGTGCCATTTGGGCGATGATAATACGCTAATCCGTTTGCCCGGTTTGGGCATTTCGATCCGATAACGGAGGGAATGACATGAAGGCGATTCTTGTACCATTTGAAGAGAGCGATGTCGTTGATTCGGTTTTGGCGACCGCTTGCCTCGCGGCACAGCGCTTCGGCAGCTATGTCGAAGGCGTCTATGTCCAGCCGGCCCTTCCGGCGATCGCAAGCGCCGACGGTTTCGGCGTCGTAACACCAGCATTTGTGGAAAAGTACGAACAGGAGGACAGAGCGCGGATCGGTCAGGCCGAACAATATTTCAACGAATTCATGAAGGCGCGTGGTGTAGAGGGCGGAGAGCAGGCAGGACACACCGACACGCCGTCGGCCGTTTGGCTGAATGTCGGACCGAGCGACGATTATGTCGGCCACCGGGGACGGTTGTTCGATCTCATCGTTGTCGGTCGCCCGGTCCATGGCGCCACGACACCGACGATGCATACGCTGGAGGCGGCGCTTTTCGAAACCGGCCGCCCGATCCTGATCGCACCGCCGGCCGTGCCTACGGTGTTGGGCGAGACGATCGCGATTGCTTGGAATGGCAGTACCGAAACGGCGCGTACGATAGCGTTAGCGATGCCGTTTCTGAAGCAGGCGAAGAAAGTCGTCGTGGTGACGATCGAAGACGCCTTGGTGCCCGGGCCGACCGGTGCGGAAGTGGCGAAACACCTCAACCGAAACGATATCGAAGCGACCGCCATCGATAGCACGGCCGGCAAGCGGTCGCTTGGCGAGGCAATGCTCGACGAGTCGGTAAAACAGGGGGCGGATCTTGTCGTCAAAGGCGCGTATACGAACAGCCGCCTGCGGCAGATGATCTTCGGCGGAGCGACGAGCCATATCCTGGCATACACGGAAATACCTGTCTTTATGGCGCACTGATCGTGCACCCTCGATGGGACGTTGGTTTGGGAGACGTAAATGCCTACTGAACGCACGGCGTTGCCGGAACGGGGTGCTGTCTGGCCCGAAATTAGGTCCAGGCTCGAAGCAATTTCCGAGAACGACTTCGATTGGCGAGCCGGCCGGTTGGGTGTCTACGTTTTCGATCCGGGTGACGACGTACGCGCGGTCGTAAAAGACGCCTATGGTATGTTCATGTCCGAAAACGGGCTCGGCCCCGCCGCGTTTCCAAGCCTCCGGGGAATGGAGGATGCGGTCGTCGAATTCGGTTTGTCGCTACTGAACGCACCGCCGGCCGCGTGCGGCGATATGACTTCCGGCGGTACGGAAAGCATTCTTCTTGCGGTCAAGACCTGTCGCGATTTCTGGCGCGCGCAGGGTGACGCGCGCCGGACGGAGATCGTCGCGGCCCATTCCGCCCACCCCGCTTTTAACAAGGCGGCGGAATATCTGGGCCTATCCGTCACAAGGGTGCCCGTCGCCGCGGATTTCACCGCGGATACCGAAGCGATGGCGGCGGCGGTCGGCGACGGGACGATGATGGTTGTTGGCTCCGCGCCGTGTTTTCCGTTCGGTGTGATCGACGATATCGAGGCCTTATCCGAGCTCGCGGTCGCGCGGAATATCTGGCTGCATGTCGATGCCTGCGTGGGCGGTTATTTCGCGCCGTTCGCGCGCATGAACGGCGCCAACCTGCCGCCCTTCGATTTCGCGCTGGCGGGCGTGCGGTCGATGTCGGCCGATTTGCACAAATACGGTTACGCCGCCAAGGGGGCTTCCACCGTATTCTACCGCTCCGCGGATCTGCGCGATCATCAGCTGTTTCGGTTTAGCGATTGGCCGACCGGGGAGATGGCGACGCCGACCATTGCGGGAACGCGGCCCGGCGGCGCCATCGCGGCGGCCTGGGCGGTTATGCATTTTCTCGGCTGCGAAGGGTATCGGGAAAAGGCGCGCGTCGTAACCGACACACGGGAGAAGTACGAGCACGGCCTGGCGGCGATTGGGGGGTTCAGGTTTTGGGGACGGCACCAGCTCGGTCTTCTGGCGTTCGGGTCGGACGAGTTTGATATTTTCGCCGTCGCGGAGGGCATGCGGGACAGGGGATGGATGTCAGCCAACTTGCGTCAACCGAAGGGTATGCATCTGATGTTGTCGCCGGGCCACGCGAAGGCGGCCGACGCCTATCTGGCGGACATGTCGGACACGGTGGCGGAGGTCCGGTCCGGCGAGCGGGTTGCCGTCGCCGGCGGCGGGTCGCGCTACAGTTAGCGGTCGGCTCTGTTGCCGCGGCCAAGAAGGCTCGCGAGAAACAGGAGAAAAGCGGCAACGACGATCGACGGCCCGGACGGCGTATCCCATTGAAACGACCCCATTAATCCGCCGGCGACGGACAGCATGCCGATCAGGCCGGCGAAGATAGCCATGGTTTCGGGCGATCGGGCGAAGGGGCGCGCCGTCGCGGCTGGAATGATAAGAAGCGAGATGATCAACAAGGCGCCGACGATCTTCAACGATACCGCGATCACGATCGCCAGCAGCAACGTAAAGACCAGTTGAATGGCGAGAACGGGGACGCCTTCGGCGCGCGCCAACTCCTCATGCACGGTAATCGATAAAAGTGGACGCCAAATGGCGACCAGGATGCAGAGGCAAATTCCGCCGCCGCCGAAAATCCATATCAGATCGATCTTCGAAACGGCGAGGATGTCGCCGAACAGGTAGCCCATCAAATCGATCCGCACCCCTTGCATGAAGGCAAGGACGACGATCCCGATCGCCAGCGACGCATGCGCGAGGATACCGAGCAGGGTGTCGGACGCCAATTGGGTCGTGCGTTGCAGGAGGACGATGGCGACGGCGAAGCAAATACAGGTCAGCGCGACGCCGACGGTCACGTCGATCGCGAGCAGAAAGCCGAGCGCCACACCCAGAAGCGCCGTGTGCGCCACGGATGCACCGAAATAGGCCATGCGTCGCCAAACCACGAAGCAACCCAAGGGACCGGCGGTGAGGGCGACACCGAAACCGCCGAGCGCGGCGCGCCAAAGAAAATCGTCCAGCATCACGCGTTGTGGTCGTGGCTGTGTCCGCCAACGACCCCGCCCGCCAGATCATGGTCGTGATCATGATGATGCGCGTAGACCGCCAATCGTCCGGCCGCTTCGGCGCCGAACAAAGCAAGATATTCCGGATGCTGGCGAACCGACTCCGGCGCCCCGGAGCAGCATACATGGTGATTAAGGCAGACGACGCGGTCAGTTGCCGCCATGACGAGATGCAGGTCGTGCGAGATCATCAAGACCCCGCATTCGTATCGGTCACGGAGTTGGCCGATGAGCTCGTAAAACTCGATTTGGCCGGTGACGTCGACCCCTTGTGTCGGTTCGTCCAGAACGAGGAGGTCGGGCGCACGGAGCAAGGCGCGCGCCAGCAATGTCCTCTGCAGTTCGCCGCCGGAAAGCCTGCCGACATCCAATTTCGCGAGATGGCGCGCGGCGACGGCATCCAATGCGGCGTCGATTTGCGCCTGCGTTGGCCGTCCCGCGAGGCGCAGGAAGCGCCCCACCGATAGCGGCAGGTTCCGGTCGATACTCAAGCGTTGCGGCAAATACCCCGTCGAGAGGCCGGGATGTCTTGCGATCCGGCCTTGCTGGGCCTCGATCAAGCCAAGCAGGATGCGCGCAAGGCTGGTTTTGCCCGATCCGTTCGGGCCGATCAGCGTCACGATTTCGCGGCGGGCTATCGAAATGTCGACGCCGTCCAGTATCCGGCGACCATCGTAACCCAGCACGATTTCGCGCGCGTCGATCAGCGGAGGCTGAATGTCGGTCATACCGCTATCCTTGCCGTGCTTCGTAATTCGGGGCCGTAGGTTGACAGCGAGGCCTGTCGCGCGAAATATGTTATATTATAACATTCCAAAAAGTGAAATCATGTTTGTTGCCGCACACGTTCGACGCTGGAAATTGCGACTGCTTTGCGGCTTCTTTCTGCTGTTTTCCGCTGATCTTGGCGCCGCCTCGCCCGTATCTGCCGGTGCTGCGCCCTCGGTGGTAGTGAGTCTCAATCCGCTGCATTCTATTGTTGCGAATGTCATGAACGGCGTGGGGTCCCCGCTACTGCTCATGTCGGGTTCGGAGTCGCCACACAGCTTCGCGCTGAAACCATCGCAAGCGCGCGAGTTGCAGCGCGCGGATGCTATTTTTTGGGTTGGGCCCGAACTCGAACAATTTCTGACCGGCCCTTTGAAGACTCTCGCTAAACGCGCCAGGATCGTCACGTTCACCCGCGTGGCGCCATTGCTTGCCTATCGAAAACAGGGGCTCTGGATTCATTCGGAGCAACATGCCGGTAAACCGGATCAAGCACATGGCGGCGCCCATGATCACGGTGTAAACGACCCTCATTTCTGGCTCGATCCCGTCAGGGTTCGCGACATCGTGCCAGAGATCGAACGATCGTTGTCGGAGATCGACCCGGCAAACGCCGCGATTTATGGTGCTAACGCAGCACGGTTGATTCGGCGCCTGGAAGGGCTGCACCGGCAACTCGAAGCGGTGTTGGCGCCGGTTCGCGAGGTGCCGTATTTAGTTCTGCACGACGCATACCAATATATCGAGGCGCGTTACCGGCTTGCGGCAATTGGGTCTCTTGTGCTCGACCCGGAGGTTCGACCCGGCGCGCGCCACGTTGCCGGGATTCGGCGCATAGTCGCTCAAAGCAAAGTTCGTTGCGTTTTTAGTGAACCACAGCTGCCGCGGTCGGTGCTGTCTGCCGTCTCGGGTACGCACGATATAATAATCGGTGAACTCGACCCGTTGGGCGCGGCGCAAACCCCGGGGCCCGACGCCTATTTCCAAATATTACTGGATTTGGCGAAAAAATTGGCGGGATGTTTGCGAATTGGTGAGGTTGGGGCGCGTAGTTTAATCAAAAATTAACCAAAATTTGTTGAAAATCATATGCACGTGGTCGGCAAGGCGCCGGTGAACCGATAGCGGTATCGTAGCTTGAGTATCAGTACGCCATGATTGAATTCGAAGAACAGATTTCCAATGAGCTTTTGGAAGCGAGCTTCGCCACCGCCATTGCCGGGTCGACGGCGGGGATCGTAATTTCTAACCCTAATTTGCCGGATAATCCGATCGTCTATGCGAATGCCGCCTTCGAAAAGATTACCGGTTATGAAAAAAAACAGAAATCATTGGCCGAAATTGTCGCTTTCTGCAGGGACCGCACACAAGCCCGGACGCTGTCGCGGCCCTGAAACAAGCGGTTCGGGAACGGCGCAGTATCACCCTGCGCCTCTTGAACCATCGAAAATCCGGGCCGGAGTTTTGGAATGAATTGAGCGTCCACCCGATCGCACTGCCGAATAGGGGGATTGCCGGGTTTATTGGCATTCAACGGGATGTCTCGGAAGAGGTCGCGACGCAGCGTGCCCTGACCGAGAAAATGGCGGTTCTCGAATCAACGACAAAGTCTCTGGAACAGGCGAGAGCTGAATTGATGCGTATTGCGGACCATGACGCGCTCACGGACCTCGCGACACGGCGGTTCCTCGATGAGCGCCTGACGCACGGCTTGGCCCGCGCGGCGCGAACAAAAGAGCCATTAGCCGTTCTCGTACTCGGTATCGACGCCTTCAAGCCCATAAACGACCGTTATGGCCACGTTGCCGGTGACGAGGTGTTGCAGGTTATCGCGTCTCGACTCCGTGAGTTGGTCCGTGGATGCGACACGCTGGCGCGGGTCGGCGGCGACGAATTCATGCTGTTGATGGACACCGGTGTCACGTCAGGGGCGGTAACGAAGATTGTCGAGCGCATCGAAAGTGAAGTGAAGAAATCGATCGTCGTTCAATCCGATACCGTCAGCCTCGGAGTCAGCATCGGCACCGCCGTTTTCCCGGACGATGGCGCCAATGTCCTTGAGTTGATCAAAACCGCGGATGATAGGATGCGTGACAATAAACAAAGGCGACAAGGACGCTCATTCCAGGCAAATTTCGTGCCCGGTGCGTCCGCGTTAGGTAGTTCCGCGAATATCTGAAGGAACTGCTATATGTCGATGAAGCGTTGGTCGTAGGCGCGCTTCCACTTCGTCTCAAATTTCTTGTCGAACAGGATACTTTCGTCGCTGGGTGCAATGACCCAATCGTTGCGCTCTATTTCCCGCTCCAGCTGCCCTTCGCTCCATCCGGCGTAGCCGATTGCGAGAATGCTCTTCTTCGGGCCAAATCCATTCGCCAATGCGAGAATAATGTCGGTGCTTACCGTGATGCCGTAGCGGTCGTTCACTGGAATTAGGGGTGGGTGCGGATAATCGTTCGAATGCAGGATGAAGCCGCGTTTCGGATCGACCGGACCGCCATAGAAAATTGCGATATTGCCTTCGATGCCGGTTGGATCGGCGCCCATATTCTTGACAACTGTTGCGTATTCGATTTCGCCGAGAGGCCTGTTGACGATGAGGCCGAATGCGCCCGTCTCGTCGTGGCGTGCAACGAATATTACGGTTTCCCGAAAGCGCGGGTCGGACATATCGGGTTTCGCGACCAGGAACTTGCCGGTGAGAGAATTCGTTGGGGCCGGCTTCGCGCCGTCGGCAAACGCGTTGCCATGCAATATGTGCAAGGCGACGAGAATCAACGTGAAAGCTAAAACCCTCAACGTGTCCACCAGCAGGTCCGCGACATGGCTTGCCGCTCCTGTGTCAAATCAGAATTCAATATCGTGTAGACGATCATAGCCGCAACGTGTCGCGCGGCGAAATACCCTATAGACGGCCTGCCCGGTGCCGGGCCGGGGTCTTAAGTCCGAAACACGGTATCAGCGCACGGGAAACCGCCCGAACGATTTCGTTCGAGAAGCTCCCGTGGACCGGATAACGCAACAGAAGGTGCGTTAGTTCTTCTTTTTCGCGGCGCAGGGGTTGCAGCCCTTGGCGGCGCAGGGATTGCAGCCTTTCTTTGCAGCGCAGGGGTTGCAGCCTTTCGCGGCGCAGGGGTTGCAGCCCTTCTTCGCGGCGCAGGGATTGCAGCCTTTTTTGGCTTTACACGGGTTGCAGCCGGCAAGCTGTACCGGCGTGTCGAGGCTGGCCGCCGCGGCGGGAAGTGCAATGCTCGATGCGGCAAAGGCCGCGACGCTCAAGGCGACTGCGGTTTTCTTCATCATGACGTTCTCCTGTCTTCAATTTTCATGCGACCAGTTTGCCCGGACCGCGTCTGATTTCACCGTGTTATTAGACAGTTACCCGCGGTTACTCTCCAGTAACATTCCCCTTTGTTTCGTCAAATTCCCGTGATCGCCAGCCGAAGACTGTGCGCTTCACGCCGTACCCGCGTCGTCTATAGTGCATGTCTTGTGAAAATTTCCGAGAGGGTGACATGCCGGACAACGATATTAAGGCGTTGATATTCGATGTATTCGGCACGGTCGTCGACTGGCGCAGCAGCATCATTCGCGAAGGCGAGGCGTTGGCCGTTCGCAAAGGGCTAGACGTCGATTGGGCGGCTTTCGCCGATGGCTGGCGCTCCCTGTACGACCCGGCGATGGCGCGTATCCGAGACGGAGAGCGAGGTTTCGTCAAACTGGACGTCCTGCACCGGGAGAACCTGCTGGAAATGCTCGAGCGGACGGGTATCACGGGGCTTGGCGAGGCGGAGATCGACGATTTCAACTTCGCCTGGCACCGATTGGACCCATGGCCCGACGCGGTCGCCGGGCTGACGCGGTTGAAATCGAATTTCATCATCGCGACACAGTCGAACGGCAATATCGCCTTGATGGTCAACATGGCGAAGCGCGCCGGCCTTCCTTGGGACGCGATACTCGGCGCCGAGGTCGTCGGACATTACAAACCGGTGCCCGCGGCCTATACCGAGGCGTGCGACCGGCTTGGATTGCGGCCTGAACAGGTACTGATGACGGCGGCGCACAATGGCGATTTGCTGGCGGCGCGCGCCTGCGGCCTCGGCACCGCCTTCGTGTCCCGGCCGACGGAATACGGTCCCGGTCAGACCAAGGACGTGCGCGCCGAGCACGACTTCGACTACATCGCGAATGACTTCATGGATCTCGCGGACCAACTTGGGTGTGATTAGGTCTATTCCAGCGTTTCGAACAGCCGGATCCATAACGCCGTGCGTTGTTCCAACGACGAGAAGTAGATCTGTTCGTCGTGCGTATGCGCGCCCTTGCCGTCGGCGCCCAGGCCGTCCAGGGTCGGCACGCCGAGCGCGGCCGTGAAATTTCCGTCGCTGCCGCCGCCGGTGTAAATGTCTTGCAGCTCGAAGCCGATTTCCTCGGCTAAATCCTTGGCATGCTCGTACAGGGACGTGATGCCGTCGTTCTTGATATAAGGCGGGCGGTTCAGGCCGCCTTCGACCGTTACCGTACAATCGGGATCGATATTCTTGAGATCCAGAACCGGTTGCACGAACTCTTCGACCGCCGCCATGTCCGGCAGGCGCATATCGACTTCGACGACGCATTCGCTTGGCACGACATTGGTGCCGGTGCCGCCCGAGATCAGGCCGACATTTGTCGTGACGTTGCGCTCGTAGTCGGTCAGGCCCTCGATCCACAGGATGTGCTGGGCCATCTCCTTGATCGCGCTGCGGCCATCCTGAGGTCGAAGGCCGGAATGGGCGGGAACACCGGTCACCGTGATCTTGAAACGGGCGGAGCCGCGGCGGCCGGTGACGATCTTGCCGCCTTCGCGCGCCGGTTCCGCCACCAGGGCGTATTTGCTGGCCCGGGCCGCGGCCTCGATCGCCGCCTGTGACGTCGGGCTGCCGACTTCTTCCTCCGGTACGAACATGAACGTGATCGGCAGCGGCGTCTGTTTGCCCTGCCGTACGAGATGCCGATAGGCGTAGTAGGCCATGTAGGCGCCCGATTTCATGTCGTAGATGCCTGGGCCGAACACGCTGTCGCCCTCGCGGCGCCAACGCAGGATGTCGTCCAGCATGCCTATCGGATGAACGGTGTCCGTATGGCTTAATACGAGAATGCCGGGACCGTCGCCGCCCCACGGCGTGCGCGCCGTCAGGATGTCGCCGTAGCCTTCGCGGCCGGGCGTGCGGTCGATATCCGCGCCGATCGCGCGCATGTCGGTCTCGACCCTGTCGACCATCCGATTGACGGCCTCGCGATCGTTCGAAGGCGACTCGATATCGACCCAGGTCTTTATGCCTTCGAGTATTTCGTCTGGATCGACTTCGGGCCGGTTATTGGTTTGGTCCGCCATAAGGGTTTTCGTCTTTCTCGTTTGTTACGGTTATTCCAGGGTCTCGAGCAGCCGGATCCACATCTTGGCGCGCGGCTCCAGGGATGAATAGTAGATTTGTTCGTGAAGCGCATGCCCGCCCTTGCCATCGGCGCCGAGCCCATCCAGTGTCGGGATGCCGAGAGCGGCCGTGAAGTTGCCGTCGCTGACACCGCCCGTCTTTAGGTCATCCAGTTCGAAGCCGATCTCCGCGCAGATTTTCTTGGCGTGTTCGAACAGCGTCGTGATGCCTTCGTCCTTTTCGAAGGGGGGCCTGTTTAGGCCGCCCTCAATCTTCAATTTGACGTCCGGGTTCAGCGATTTCAGATCGAATATCTTGGCAACGAATTCTTCCGCCGCTTCCGGGTCGGGCAACCGCATGTCGACCTCCATCTTGCACAAATCCGGTACGACGTTGATGCCCGTGCCGCCTTCGATCAGACCGACACTCGTCGTCACGCCGCGTTCGTAGTCGGTCATCGCCTGAATCTGCAGGATCTGATGGGCGATTTCGTGGATCGCGTTGCGGCCGTCCTCGTGCCGCGAACCGGCATGAGAGGAGACGCCGGTGGCCGTGATGTAGAAATGCGCGACCCCCTTGCGCGCGGTGACGATTTTGCCGCCTTCGCGCGCCGGTTCCGTCACCGGCACATACTTGTTGCGCTTCGCGGTCGCCTCGATCGTCGCACGCGATGTGGGGCTGCCGATCTCCTCTTCGGGTACGTAGAGGAATGTTATCGGCAACGGTGTCCGTCTGCCCTGCCGGACCAGATGGCGGTAGGCGTAATAGGCGAGATAGGCGCCCGACTTCATGTCATAGATGCCAGGGCCGAACACGCTGTCGCCTTCGCGGCGCCAGCGCAGGATGTCGTCCTTCATGCCGATGGGGTGGACGGTGTCGACATGGCTTAGGACGAGGATGCCCGGCTCGTCGTCGCCCCAAGGTGTCCGCGTCATCAGGATATCGCCAAAACCGTCGCGGCCGGGCGTACGGTCGATTTCCGCGCCGATCGCCCGCATATCCGTTTCGACCTTGTCGACCAGTTCGTTGACCGCGGCTCCGTTATAGGATGGAGTCTCGATCTCCACCCAGCTCCGGATTCCCTCGAGGATCTCCTCGGGATCGACCTGCGGTGAATTGGAAGCCTTTTCGGTCATCGATATTCCTATCAGCGTCGTTGTTTGCGCCGCCCGTTTACCGCCGAGGACGATTGACCCGGTATTTAGGGCGCTTGCTTTGCAGAAAGCGGCCGATATCCATTGCCGCGGTGCCGGCGATCCGGTCCAGGCACTCATCGGTGGAACCGGCCATATGCGGCGTCAGCAGGATGTTGGGCGCGTCGAAGATCGGGCTCTTCGGATCCGGCGGTTCGCCTTCTAGAACATCAAGCGCCGCGCCGCCAAGCCGACCGCTCTTCAAGGCGCGCGCCAACGCATTTTCGTCGACAAGCGGGCCGCGTGCGGCATTGATCAGGATGGCGCCCTTCTTCATTTTCGCGATCGCTTTGCGGTCGATCAGGTGGTGCGTTGCCGGCGTGAGCGGCGCGTGCAGCGAGACGTAGTCGGACCCAGCCAGCAGGGCATCCAGTTTCACCGGCCGTACGCCCTGCGCGCGAATGTCCTTCGCGGTGAGACCCGGATCGTATCCACAGACTTTCATGCCGAAAGCCTTGCATAAATGCGCGACGCGCCGCCCGATCTGACCGACCGCGACGAGCCCGAGCGTCTTGCCGCGCAACTCGCTGCCGGTATGCCGGGCCTCGCCCCAAACCTTTTCGTTGTGAACCCGCCAGGCGCTTTGCGGGACCTGACGGGCGATACCGATCATCAGGCCCAGTGTCAGTTCGGCGACCGAGTCCGCGTTCGCGCCCGGTGCGTTCGTCACCAGGACGCCCCGTTCGGTGCAGGCTTCGACGTCGATCTGATCGACACCCACGCCATGCATCGCGATGATCTTCAGGTCGGGCAATAGATCCAGCAAGGTCGGCGTGATGTAGCCGGGGCGCAGCAGCATGCCCGCGGCCCCTTGGAGCAGCTTCGCGAATTTTGTTTCTTCCGCGGCGGTGATCGGGCTGAAGGGCAGCGGAATGGTGCGCACGGGTGCGATTCCGCGCAACGCCTCGCGGACCGGTTTCATGGAGACGGGAAAGTCGTCCGTCGCGGTCACCGCAACCCAGCGGCGCTTTTTCGATATCATTGTGCTTGCTCCCGGATTTTGCCGGACCATACAAAGTTTCCGCGGCGCGATTAACCGCTATTTGGCCTTTTCCGGAGTGACATGCTCACTCGACTGTTATTTTGCGTTGCGCGCAATTCAACTATGATGAAGTTCGGACGAACGAACTGGGGAGTAAGGACATGCGTCTTGGAGTCTTCGCCGTTACGTCAATTTTGGGTGCGATCGGGTATATCGGTGCGACGGCCGCGGCGCCGCAAGTGTTGATGGTCGTGACGCCGTCCGATGAAATGCCGCTGACCTGCGAAAACGGGGTTTGCTCAACCGAAGTGGCCGCGATCTGTTTGCAACCGGACCGCGGCAATCCCCGGCGCGGCAAGAGTTACAGCGTCCGCACGAGCGAGGCCGATATCCGTGGCGCGCGCAGCACGCGCGTCGAAGACACGATGACCCTGGTCGGGACGGATACAGTCGGCCGCGAGACGATATTGCCGGCCGCGAGGCTTTTGAAGATCAATGCGGAACGCGACCATTATGCCGTTACCTTGAGTGTGGATGAAGCGGTCATGCACCAGCACGGACTGACCGCGCTGGCCGTTCGCGTGACGGGCAATATCCTGCTGTTCCCCGACGCGGACCGGGGCGATCCGAACCCGCAAACACGTTCCGACGTTGAAGTGGCGAAGACGATGCAGCGCGGCACCGCTGAACGCGTTCTCGCCAAGCATGGCGATGAGCTTACCGGCGCACGGATGGTACGGACCGCGATAAACACTTTGCCGCGCGACAGGGCCTCGAACGAAGCCGAACGCCAGGCCGCGCGGGATAGGGCGATACGCCGCCCGGTCTCTCGGACTGCGCTGGCCCACGCGAAGGATGCGTTTTTCGCCTGCCGGAGCGTGACGGATCACGCGATCATCAAGCGTTACGATTCACGCTACAGCTATCGCGCCTGCCTCGGCGTGATGCATGACGGGTTGATTGACGGCGTGAACAAGAAATACTGGGATGCGCTGAAAGCCGGCAGCTGATACCGGAAAATTACGGCTACGCCATGGCGCCGGCGATGATGCCGGTGTCGTGCAGCCTGCCGATCTCGCCGTCGCCCAGGCCCAGTTCACCAGAGAGAATTTCATCCGTATTGCCGCCCAGCAGCGGTGCGGGAGTTACGGGCGTTCGCGGTGCCGCGCTGAAGTCCAGCATTGGGCCCGCGGCGAGATAATTGCCAATGCCCGGCTGATCGATTTCTTGAAACATCGGGTTCTCGGTAGATATCCGGCTGTCTTCCCGTACCGCTTGCGTGAAGGATTGGTACGGGCCCCAGCAGGCGCCGGCCTCGTCGAGCGCCGTCCGCGCCTCGTCCTGGCTGTGGCTCGAGAACCAGGGCTCGAGGATGGCTATGATTCGGTCGCGGGCCTCCCAACGGGCTTCCTCTTTGGCGAGGTCGAGGCCGAGTTCGTCCTCAAGCGATTTGATGGCGTCTTCGGTTCCCGTCGCCTTCTGCAAGGCCTGCCAATGCCGCGGGGTGAAAGCGGTGATCATCACGCGCCGGCCGTCCGATGTGGCGAAATCGCGGCCGAATGTGCCGTACACCTGGTTGCCCGTGCCGGGCCGGTCGTCATTGTTGACTTGCACTTCACCGACATAGCCGAGGTGGCTTAGCGTCGAGAAGGCGGTGTCGGCCAGCGCGAGGCCGATGAATTGCCCTTTGCCGGTCTCGCGGCGCTGTCTTTCCGCGGCGAGGATACCATTTACGGCGGCCAGCCCGGCGACGACGTCCCAGACCGGCATTACATGGTTGACCGGCCCCGCATATCCCTCAGGCCCGGTCACTTGCGGAAAGCCGGCGGCGGCGTTGACCGTGTAGTCGAGCGCGACCGAACCGTCCCGGTTGCCGGTGATGCCGAGCATGATCAGGTCGTCGCGTTTCGCCTTCAGTCCGGCGTAGTCGAGCCAGCCGCGCGCCGGCAGGTTCGTCAGCACGATACCCGCATCCGGTCCTGGCTTGGTCATCAGCGCATGCGCCAGTTCCCGGCCTTCCGGATCGCGGACATTCAGCATGATCGACCGTTTGCCCTTGTTCAACCCGGCCCAGTAGAGGCTCCTGTTATCGCGCGTGACCGGCCAACGCCGGTAATCGAGGCCGCCGCCGACCGGGTCGATGCGGATCACGTCGGCGCCCATCTGCGCCAAGGTCAGGCCGGCATAGGGCGCGGCGATGAAGGCCGAGACTTCGACGAGCCGAAGTCCCTTCACGATTCCCGTCATGATTTAGGTCCTGGAATGTTACGGCGCTGGCATTAAAGCCCAGATTGGCCGGCGTATCACGCGCTTAGGGGTCTTCAGGCGACGGGCCCTTCTCGTCGATCGCTCGGGTTGCGCGGCGCACCCGGCCGACCGCCGAATCGAAAAAACTATCTAGTCGCTCGCGCATGTCGTCCGAAAGGACGAGAAGCTTCGAACGCGCGTCGTCGGGATTGTCGGATTCGACCAGAATGCCTTCCCTTATGGAGTGGTCGACATACTTGCTGGCGGTGTGGGCGCTCTTGATCGCCGTCATGTAGCGCAGGGCGTCCGTTTTGCGGACCGCGCCGTCGGCGCGCCAGATATTGGTCAACAGGTCCCAGTAGGCGGCCGAGTAAAATTCCGTATTGCCTTCGAAGACTTCCACCCAGCGCTGGCCGACCCCGTCAATCATTTCCAGATAATGTTTGTGCTGCGCATTGTTGTACTTCAGCGCCATGCGTTCCTCGCCTTCTGCGAAAACAGAATTAATTTTCTACCGAATTTGCATTTAATTTTCATGATACCTACACGCGATTCCCGAAAGGTGCAAGCGGGTGGAATTTCCGTCGGTGCTCAGCGTTGCTGAAATATACGGAAAACAACAAAATATTGGCCCTCGGTGTGATCGCCGTCACTGATTATATAATATATTGACATTAAAAATGCAACTAAATAATATGGTAAAAATTACACAAACGGCGCCGGCAAAGTTGGAAGAATGCCTAGCCGTTTCATAACGAGCGCGATGGTTTTGATTGAAACGAGGAGCATGTTATGGCGACGACGAAGATAGTACGGACCCTTTCCGTCGTTTTTCTTGCGGTGGCGTTGTCGGCCTGCGGCGCGACCGGCGGGCAGAAGCAAACTGGCGGCACGTTGCTTGGTGCGGGACTCGGCGCCTTGGCCGGCTCGCAAATCGGTTCCGGGCGCGGCAAGCTCGCGGCGGTCGCGATCGGTACGCTCGGAGGTGCGCTGATCGGTAATTCGGTTGGCCGTTCGCTAGACCGGGCGGACCGTATACAAGCCGCACGCGCGGCGCAAAGTGCGCATACTGCGCCGATCGGGCAACCCGTGGCCTGGCGCAATCCCGACAGCGGTAACCGGGGCAGTATTACGCCCGTCCGCGAAGGGCGCGATACGTCAACGGGCGCATACTGCCGCGAATATCAACAGACGGTGACCGTAAACGGCCGCACGGAGCAGGCCTACGGCACCGCTTGCCGCCAGTCGGACGGAAGCTGGAAGATCCAGTAAAAGGCGGATGGCGCACAAGCGATCGGGCCGTGAGGGTGACACGGCCCGATCTTGGAGCAGAGGGGAAGGGAGGCACAACGTGCACTCGTCTTCACAACTCGGACAGTAATGGGTCGCGGTCTGGGATGAATTGACATAGATCAAACCGGCTTGCGAAAGTTCGAAATTCCAAGCTCGATTCCGCTTCCATAAATTTTCCGATACAGTGCCGACGTTAAACGGATTGCCCGAAGTCGAAGGGATATTAACGTATGGCGGCGCCGTCGCTGCTTGTCATCACGGACCGGAACAACACCGCTTTGCCCATTTCCGATGTCATGGCGCAGGCGTTGCAGGCCGGCTGCCGCTGGATCATGGTCCGCGAGAAGGATTTGGCGACGGCGGAGCTCTGCCCGATCGTGCAAGCGACGGTGGCGGTCGCGAAGGATTTTGGCGCGACGGTTTCGGTCAATAACGATTTCACGGCGGCGTCGATCTGCAAGGTCAAGGCGGTGCATTTGCCGCAAGGTCAGCCGGTCGCGACCATCCGCCGTGTCATGGGTCCGGAGACCTTGATCGGTGTCTCCGCCCATTCCGTCGCCGAGGCTCGAATAGCGTCCGCGGAAGGCGCGAACTATCTCACGGCGAGTCCGGTCTTCCCGACCGACAGCAAGCCCGGTTACGGCCCCGCCCTAGAGGCCGAAGGCCTGGCGGCAATCGTCGCGTCGGTTTCCATCCCTGTTCTGGCGCTTGGCGGCGTCACGGCGGAGAACGCCGGCGCTTGCATCGCGGCGGGCGCCGCGGGCGTCGCCGTGATGGGCTCCGTCATGCGCTCCAGTAACCCCGGCGAGGTTGTTTCGGGCCTCATCGCCGCGCTGGCGGCGACGCAGGGGTAAGCGGGTTCCGTCACGGCGCCTTTTCCCTCTCCTTGAGACCTCTGAGAAATACTGCAACCGGCATCGTTTCACCCCCCATCCTAACCCTAAAATGCCTTTGATGGACATTTCAGCCCGCAAGGGGGGAAGGGAAAACAAGCCATATCAACGAGTTATTCCCTCCCCATC